>CAZUWB010000020.1:0-7162 GCA_964623945.1 uncultured Methanosarcinales archaeon
GTCCTTGCCGTAAATTCCCCTTACTCCAGAAAATGACGCCACTAAAGCCATGCGTTTATTGTTAACAAACGTTATTTATATTTTTATCTTTATTTTAATCAGCGACATAATAAATTTGACATTCTGCTTTCTAATTAAATTTGCCTTAAATTCGCCTTCGGCAAATTTTAGTGCTCGTTGTCGCTTTCCTGCCATATCGCGACAACTCGCCGATTTATTCATTGAATAAATCCGAGGCGAAATTTAATGGAAAAACAAATTTCGCCGAGTGTAACATTTGTCGCGAAGCGACGGATTAGATTTGTCCTAAAATTAACGTCACTTACTATGTTGAACAGCAATATTATTTTAAATCAAAATCTTTTTATATTATCTAAATTATGTCATATGTTTGAAAATGGATGGCAATATAGAGTTAAGCGGTTTTAGGAATATTGACAGCTCTTCAATGGATGTTGTAAACAAGCTGATAGGTAATTATGCAAAAAGAATTGCGGAATTAACAAAAAAACTAGTAAAATTGCACATAACCCTTAAACCAGTTCATGAGAGAGAAAAAAGCGAGAAATATGAAGTTCATGCCAAGGTTGTAGATGATGGCAAGGTGTATGTGTCAGAGGTTGTTGATAGAAACTTATTTGTAGCAGTTGATAGTGTATTAAAGAAAATAGTTAACGAGTTAGATTAAGCCTGAGGTTGCTCTTCTGCCTTTTGATTCATCTTCTGTTTTAGGCTTATTATTTGAATCAATTTTAGCGCGTTTATTTCCTGCTTTAATTCCTCAATCTCGTCTTTTAGCTCATAAATTAGTTCGTAATTGTGTTGGACGTTGTCTGTATTTTCGCTTACAAGTGACGGTAAGTCAGAAAACTCTGCAAATTCCCTTCTAATCTGCTTTATCCAAGAATCCACGTTTTCCCTGAAAGTTTCGAGTTCCGGTTCCATTTTGCTCTTATACTCACACACAGAAATTATTAGGTATTTGCTGTGTGTTCGTAATAGTCAACAACAAACCATACATATAACGCCTAATTGCTTTGTTGATTGCCTATAATCTCAAAAAAGAGGCTATCTTCAAAGGCTTCAAGCGATTGTTTCTTTGCCTTCCAAGCGATTGCAAGAGCATGCCAAAAGAACGTGTCTATGGCTACTCTTGCATTCCGCCTCTTTTTTGATACACTAGTATATCTTATTTGTGTATAGATATACTAGTATACTTTTTTGTATATTACATATTTATATACCTTTCGGTTTTCGTATATTCTGGAGTATATATGTTCAGAAAAAGTTGTTACCAACTTGTAAAAGAACATAACTTATCAAAGAAGTCCAGCGATGTCGCAAATCCAAGTGTTAAAGAGTGCGTCTAACGACCTAAAACCTAATTAGGTGGTTTTTAAATTCTTCAAAACTTTATAGAATATTGGGCGAGCATTGGTCCATGATAATCTCAAGGATAATTGAAATAATACTGGCTGCAATAGCAGTCAAATTTGTGATAGATGGCATTTTGCATGTATCTGGACGATTAATCTAAAAGAATTTAAAAGAAAGAATTCTATATACTGTTCTAAATAACTTTGCTCTAAATAACTTTTTCTTCTTCTTGTATAAGTAATAGTACCCAGAGTATAAGGCTGCTAAAACTAATATGGCAACTATGATTGCCCAAAGAATATCAGGCATTGTTAAATTGCCAAGGATTCCTGGAACTGTTACTGCACCTGTTGGAAGTGTAGGTGCTGAAGGTTCTATTTCGGTTGTTCCTGTCGTAGTTTGATTTGTTGGTTCTGCTGGAGCAAAGCTTGAATTGCCTGAGGAACCTGATATTGGAGCTATGTAATTACATGTTCTGGTTTCTTCTGGTTTTGTAGGCGCGCTTCCTCCTGGAACAAGCGAGCATGCCCTAGTTTGAGTGCCTGAAGGTGAACATTCTGTCCATTCTGTGCAGCTCCACCCGTACGCAACTCCGCCTCCACTACCTCCTCCAGAGCCTCCACCGCCACCTCCGCCTCCAGAGCTTCCGCCAGAGCTACTACCACTAGAGGAAGGTGCAGCAGAAACTAAAGTTGTAAATGAAAATTCATCGCTAACTGCATCTGGAGATGTGTTTGAAACACTTGAAATTACTCTGAAATAATATGCGGTACCAGCAGTTAAACCATTAATAGTTATACTATGATTGACAACTGTTACGTTAATGTCAAGCTCTTCAGTAGAAAACGTGTAGTTACTTGTATTATTGTGAGAAGTCGTATCATACACAACTTTGCTTGTTGAATTTACATCGGTTGTCCAAGTAATAGTTGCTGAATTTTCCGTAACGTCTAGAAAAGCTACATCATTACTGATTACTGGTAGCTTATGAATGCCAAAGTAAATAGTTTCGTTATCACCAATTACTTGACCGCTTATATCTTCAACAAAAACATCAAAGAACCCCCCTGTTGGAGATGTAATTACAAATACTTTAGGAACCTCTCCACTAATTCTATAGTAGCCAGCTATATCTACTGTAAATTCAAATGCTCCATCGCTGCCAGTAAGAACCATCGCAACTATCTCTACATCAACATTTGTTTCATTAGTTGTTTCATTAAATGTTTCAGTTAATCTGCTTAGCGTTATGTTCCAGCCTTCAAGTCCTACTTCATTTTCATCTCTTTCGCTATCACCATCTACATCTTCCCACACAGATCCAATTATTTTAGCAAGCCTGAAATTTCCAAAATCATTATTTTCTGATACTGTACCAGGTTGTATCATAATTTCATATTTTTGAGCTAATGGTGTTGTTTGTGTCCATCCATCTTGCAAAACTTCACGCACTTTATATGTTCCAGCTACCAAGTCTACAAACAAATAATTTCCATTTTCATCTGTTAATGTAAATTCTTCGCCAACATCAAGTAAGCCATTATCATTACTATCTAAATAAATTGTCCATCCTGAAAGCACTGGTTCATTAGCATCCAATACTCTATTATTGTTAACATCCTCAAACTTAGTTCCGTAAATTTCCCCTGCAACATCGTCATTAGTTATAGTACAAACTTTAACATCCCCAACATTCAATGTAATAGTACCATCAGCATCGCAATCTCCGCTAAAAGATGCTGTGTAACCTGTGCTTGATGTTTCACTTACAATATGAGCTCCTGCATCAAAAGTATTCTCTACACCGCTGCTTACAGAATTTCCATCAACAAACAATGGGAAATCTTCAACTACCTTTGTTCCACCGTTGTCATTCACAACAACTTTTGTAATAGTTAATTTTGGAGCAATATCGTCGTTTGTAATTGTGCAAGTTACATGCTCATCAAGGCCTAATGTCAAAACATCCTCATCTAAGCTGCCACCATCACATTCCCATGTATCAGCAGCATATCCAGTAACACTTGATTCAGATAAAGTATAATCAACTCCAGCAGTTACAGTGTGGAAAGTACTTGAATCACCGCTATCTGTAAATCCGTTCTCATCTCCTTCAGCAGTTAAGTTCCAATCTCCAGCAACAGCACTACCACCATTGTCGTTTATTACAGACTTAACTAGCTTTAAAGTCGGAGCTATATCGTCATTTGTTATAGTGCATGTTATTTCCTGGCCCTCACTCAATGTTACCGTTTCGCCTAATTCTGCAGTACATCCATCTCCTGTTATGCTTACAAAGTCATACCCACTTAATCCAGCTTCATTAATTTCAATTGGAGTATTAGCATTGACTTCAACAGTATCGCCAGAATTGACTGAATTGCCTCCTATGCTTAATCCGAAGTCATTAGCTCCAGCATTACCTCCATCGTCATTTATTATATTTTTGATTAATGTTATTTGAGGTGGCTTATCGTCGTTAGTTATCGTACAAGATTTTACATCGCCAGCATTTAGTGTGACATTCCCATCAGCAGCACAGTCGCCTGTTATTGTTGAAGTATAGCTAGAATCTTGGGTTTCAGAAACTTGGTGGCTTCCTGCACTGAAAGTGTTTTGCACTCCAGAGGTAACAGATCCACTATCAACAAACAATGGGAAATCTTCAACTACCTTTGTTCCACCGTTGTCATTCACAACAACTTTTGTAATAGTTAATTTTGGAGCAATATCGTCGTTTGTTATAGTACATACCTTGTTGTCTCCATTTCCAAGAGAAACGCTTCCATCAGCAGCACAGTCGCCTGTTATGTTAGATTTGTAGCCTGGGTCAGATACCTCACTTACATTATGAATACTTGGAACAGCACCTGTAAAAACTGAGGTTTTTACTCCGCTCGTTATAATTGCATTGTCAACTTTTAATGTAAAGTCACCAACAACTTTTGTTCCACCGTTGTTATTAATGACTATTTTAGTTACTGTCAAGTTTGCTAATCCAGATATTATAGAATTGCCTGCTGGGTCGAAAAGCGGCGCATCTGCTGAGTTAGGCCATGTCCCAGATACAAAGTTAAGTTTGCCTTGTTCTATCTTTACATCTATAAGGTTACCCAATGTTGCTCCAGAAGCTATGTCAGCTGCAATATAAAACTGGTAATTCTCTGTGTTATTCATTAAAAAACCTTCACTTGGTAAATTAAAAGTGAATTCGCCAGCTCCTGTAGGAGAACTATCGCTTCCTAACTGTATATCGCTGCTTGGGTCAAATGTTCCTCCACTCACGTCATGCTCTGTGTACAAGTAAAGAGTGCTAACATCATTTTTGTTTGTTCCTGTATACTTAATTTTAGCAATCTGAAATTTTTCAGCATTTGAAACATTTGATGAGGACTGGTTGGTATGAATTGTAAAGGTCATCAATGGAACTTTTGCTTGGCCCCTTAAAACATGGTCTGGAGTTAAATCAGCTACAGCTATTGTTGTAATATGCAAAGAATTTGGTGTGATAGCAAAAACTATTTTAGCCAAAAATACCGTCAAGGCAAAAGCAATTGCTATAAGAGCAAAATACCTTCGCTTGCCCCCTCTTAAATCAAAAGCCATTTTTTAATCCCTAACCAGTGAAAACATTCAGGCTTTATAAATCTTTCTATTTTTGTCTCCACCCAGTAATGATTTTTTGATTTTAGGAAATTTAGCAGACAGTACAACAACATCTAAAAATAGAAAGATTTTAATTGCAAAATCTAATATATGATTATATGTCTTTAAAGATGGAACAGCTAATTTCCCTCGGCATTGTAATAATCTTTATAGGGTTTATTGTAGTATTTTTTGGCATTCTTAAAGGAGCAAAAGAAACAAGCTCAACTAAAGTTGCTGTAGGCGGCTTTATCGGGCCAATCCCTTTCGGTTTTGGCAATGACAAGAATTTAGTATGGTTTGTTACTATATTGTCTGTAGTTTTGTTTTTATTATGGCTCTTTTTTAGTTTTAGATTTGTAAAAGGCAATTAAATCTACTGTTCCTTATCGTATTGGCCTTTAACCTTGTACTTGTCAGAAGTTAGTATTTCGTTGTATAACCTTTCATATTCATCCTGATAAGGATTTTTTTTAAAGAATAGCTTGTAAAGCATATACAATGCAACCAGAACATAAATGCTTATCAAAATCGTTTTATTAATTTCCATAAACTTATTGAATACTTTCTAATATTTAAATGTTGGGTTTTTTTGAGCTGTTAGGTTAACGTTACTTACTTAGAAAACCTTTAAATAACAACCTAAAATAACTTTTTGTATGAAGAAATTAGTTAAGAAGACTGTAGAAGCAAACTTTCCAACAAAATACGGCAATTTTAAGGTGATTGCTTATGAAGATTGCTACAAAGGACAGCATCTTGCCTTAGTCAAAGGCAACATTAAAAACAAAAAAAAGATTTTGGTGAGGGTTCATTCGCAATGCTTGACAGGCGACACGCTTGGCTCATTAAGGTGCGATTGCGGAACCCAGCTTGACAAGGCACTTAAGCTCATCGGCAAAAATAACGGAGTTCTTCTTTATATGCAACAGGAAGGAAGGGGCATTGGATTAATGAATAAAATTGCTGCATATCATTACCAAGATCATGGTATGGATACTGTAGAAGCAAATTTAAAACTTGGTTTCAAAGCAGATACAAGAGATTACACAATAGGAGCCCAAATACTTGCAGATTTGGGTTTATCTACAATAAGATTGCTTACAAATAATCCGCGAAAAATAATTGGGTTAGAAAAATATGGACTGGAAATTGTTGAAAGAATCCCTATTATAACTAAGCCCAATAAAATAAACAAGAAGTATCTTATGACAAAAAAGGAAAGGCTTGGGCATTATTTGGAAGAGAAAGGGATTGTGAAGTAGCTATGCCAAATCTAAAATATGACAACAAAAAATCAGCTTGAAGAAATTACAAATATTCAAATCAAGGGGCAAATAGAATTTCGTTCTGTACCAGATTCAGGAAAAGAAATAATATATTTAGGAAAAAAATTTATTGTATATCCAAATATTTTTTGGCCTAGTGAAGATAGCATGCCATTAGTAGAAAACTATGTAATAAATCCAGGTGAATACGTTCTAGATGTATGCACGGGCTGCGGGGTTATTGCAGTATTCTCTGCATATAAAGGAGCAAAGAAAGTTGTAGCCGTCGATATTAACCCAGATTCAGTTAAAACCGCAAGAGAAAATGCAAGACGCCATGGTTTTTCTAAAATAATTGACGTTAAATTGTCAAATATGTTTGAAGCAATAAGTGAGGAAGAAAAATTTGATGTGGTTACAGCAAATCTGCCTTTCAGAAACAAAAAAGCTTCAGACTTAGTAGAAGCGTCCCAATGGGATACAAGTCTTCAAGCAAACAAGCATTTTTTCGCTAATGTCGGAAAGTATTTAAAATTAAATGGTAGAATTTATATTGCACAAGCAAATTATGGTGCAGTAGAAGAAATTAAACAATTTGCTAATAAATCAGGATTTTCAATTAAAAAAATTGGAGAAAAAATAATGCCAGACAACCTAAGAATTTTCTACGCATTTGAATTAATTAGAAAATGATGCTAGAACCTCATCAGATTAATCACTTTTCCTGTGTCGTCTTCTTTAACAAGAAATATTGTGTCTGTAAAGCAGCTTAATGACTCAACAATATTTATATTGTTCTCTCCGAATAAAGAGGCAAGGTAAGCGTATGTTCCTGGAGTTGTTTCAATTTCTTCCGGGCTTTTGATTGTTAT
>CAZUWB010000020.1:7262-11557 GCA_964623945.1 uncultured Methanosarcinales archaeon
GCAGTCTTTTATCGAAGGATGCTCTAAAATGTAGTTTTCTGTCAATTTTGTTATGTTTGGCATTTTATTTTTTAATTTGATTTTTCATTATTGGTTTCATTTAATGTTTTCATTGATGGATGCGTCATTGTTTGATTTATGTTTATCTATATTATCCACGCATTGTTTAATTTTTAAATATAAATAATATAAAAATTACCTTTATTTATAAATGTTTTGTTTTGGACATTTTTGTTTATTTTTGTTTTAAGTGGGGCGTCAGGTTTAAAAATAAACTAAATTGTGATTTTTCTATGGCCAATCATCTAACTTTAGTTGATTTTATAATAGGAGAAAAACCCATAATGGAAGTGAAAAGGGGAGATAGATGGCTATATGAGGCATTGATGCCTTTGCTCTACCCAGGAAATGGTGAACAAATTGGCAAAGAATTAAGAACAAAACTTGAGAGACTTATAAATGAATCTTTCCTTGAAAGAGGTATGCGGCTTACCCCGGAATATTTTGAACTACCTCAATGGAAAAGCTATGGCAATTACATGGTACTTGGAGTTGATGCCTCAGACCCTAAGCAAGTTAAAATCGGAGGAGGGTTAATAGCATTTAAAGATTATTTTGATGGATCAAATTTTATGCTTTATGATAAAATATTTGTGCATCCAAATTATAGGGGTAATCAAACATATAAAAGTTTAATTCAAAGGGCTAGAATTATAGATAGAGACAGAACAAAAAAAATAAACCCTCAAGATTCACAACATCCACTAGCTGCTGGATTAAGAACAAAAGACGGGGGGTTAGATCAGCAATATTTGGAGGTGAGTCAAGACAGAATTCATGTGCCTCCATATTTTGTGCATCTATTTGGAACTAGGGATTATAATGGGAGGGAAATTTTTGATTTACATAGAACGAAGAGTAGACTTTGTGAACATATTGCAGGACGGACTCCGACTTTTTATGATATATTATAAATTATTTTAAAAAAGAAAATACCCAAACCAAAAGCTTTATTAACAAGTTTAAACTATTTCCTTTTTTTAATGAGCAGGGGTAAAGAAATTAAACTTATTCTAGAAAACGGCGATGAGTTCAAAGGCTTTTCTTTTGGTGCAGAGCATTCTGTTTCCGGAGAGGTAGTTTTCAGCACAGGGATGGTTGGTTATCCTGAGTCTTTAACAGATCCAAGCTATAAGGGGCAAATTCTTATTTTGACATACCCATTAATAGGAAATTACGGTGTTCCTGGAAAAGAGATTGAAAATAATATGTTAAAAAACTTCGAATCTGACAAAATACAAGTGCAGGCATTAGTTGTTTCTGATTATTCTTTTGAATACTCGCACTGGAATGCGAAAAAAAGCCTTGCTGAATGGCTAAATGAAGAGAATGTTCCAGCAATTTATGGTGTTGATACAAGAAAGCTGACAAAAACATTAAGGGAAAAAGGCGCAATGCTCGGCAAGATTATTTTTGATGATGAAAACATAAAATTTTATGATCCAAATGTTGTTGACGTTGTGAAAGAGGTATCAATAAAAGAGCCAATAACTTATAATGATAAAAAAAATAATAAGAAGATTGTTGTTATAGATTGCGGAGTTAAAAATAATATTATTCGGAATCTGATAAAAAGGGACTTGACTGTTGTCAGAGTGCCTTACAACTATGACTTCTTGACACAATTGTTTGATGGTTTAGTTATTTCAAACGGTCCAGGTGATCCAAAAATGTGCAAAGAGACAATTTACAATATTGGAAGGGCAATGAAACACAACATACCAACATTTGGAATTTGCTTAGGCAACCAGCTTATGGCGCTTGCAGCAGGCGGCAATACTTACAAATTAAAGTACGGGCATCGCTCTCAAAACCAGCCATGCACTTTAGTTAATATGTCGGCAAATCGCTCTGCGATTTCCGAGCATGCTCAAAAATCAAAGATTTTTGACACAAAAAGATGTTTTATTACAACACAAAATCATGGCTTTGCGGTTGATATGAAATCATTAAGCGAAGAATGGCAGGAATTTTTTGTCAATGCAAACGACAACACAAATGAAGGAATAAGGCACAAGACAAAGCCGTTTATGAGTGTTCAATTTCATCCGGAAGGACATAGTGGACCTGAAGATACTAACTTCCTATTTGACGAATTCGTAAAAATGCTAAAATGAGACAAATATCCGAACTAACCACTGGACATCCTTGCCTAAACTATTTAAAGGAACTTATCAATACTAACCATCTGCTCAGGGCACACGCAGAACTGCCAAATTATGATTTTCCCCTCTTTGAGGGTCGGCTTTCGAGCCTAAAATCAATTATGCAGTTCCGCTTAACGTGCCCTTCGCTTCAGAACAAGAATTCCTCATTAAATGAAGGAATTCTTACGTTTGATAAGAGTTCTGGAGGCATGAAAATGAAAAGATGGAATCAATATGCAATTAGTGAATTAAAGAGTTTGAATTCTGAACAATTAACAGATCAAAAAATAGCTAATAGGCTAAATAATCTTAATAAAGAGTGGAATTTTACTGCAATGGCTGTTAAAAGAAAAAGGCACAGGCTTAATTTTTTAAAGAAACAAAATCCAATTATTAATAAATCAGCATTCTATGTTAAATTATCGCAAAAAAAGAATGGTTTAGGTTTTATACCAGCGTACATGCCTTTACAGTTTGTTAATTCATATAATATTAAAGACAGCGATATATTACTTTTTAAAAAGAATGAGGTATTCTTTTTTTCAAAAATAAGAAGGATAATTAGAAAAGATAGACCAAATGATTATTATTCTTTTCACATTCCTTTTAGGCTAATTAAATCAACTAAATTTAATGAAGAGCAAGTTGAATTTATTAAAAAGGTTAATAGTACAGAAAAAATATCAATAACTTCGAATAAACAAATAGACATTTTGGCGTTATTGATGGAAAAAATAAATAAAAGAATTCAAGTTTGTTTGCACCCATTAAATGAAAATAAAATTTTAATTGGTAACGAGAGAGCATCAATCCCAGTTGGATTGCCAAGATACATAAAACTTTCTCAAGAATTATTCCAATCCTTGGGCTTCTTTCAAGGAGAAGGGACAAAAGGCAATCCTAAACGTATCGAAGTAGTTAATACAGATTCCAATTTGTTAAATAATTTTCTTGGTTGCCTTAAAATTTCCTTGAATATAGAACCTAATCAGTGGAAAGCAAGAGTCACTTATACTCAAAATAATAGAAACCCCAAATTAGAACTTCAATTGAAAAAATATTGGAGTAAAAAACTTAACATTCCAGCAAATAATTTTGTGAAAACAAAATGGTTCAATGGAAGTCCAGATGCTCTAAAAGGGGGAGTTCAGCTTTATTTTAGTAGTTATCCATTAAGAGAAGTTTGGTTCAATCTATTAAAGCTATCGAAAGATTTAGTACATAAAGATAACAGCTATGCAAAATGGTTTTTGCAAGGAGTTTTAGCTGCGGATGGCTGTCCTATTTTCTCTAAAGGAAAATTACATAGCGTAATGGTTAGAATTGAAAATCAAGAAGAAGGTGAACTATATCAATCTGCCTTTAAAAAATTAGGAATTTCTACCAATTTATCAGTAAAACATAGGAAGGTTAGCATTTACAATTCAAGTGAACTTCAAAAAATAAATGAATTAGAATTGTTTAAACTTCATAAAGAAAGAAATGAGAGATTTAAGAAAGGATTATTGATTAGAAGAAAATGAAATGATAAAAATAAAACAATTTTGGCAATCATTAGAGTATTGGGCAAGAGGCTTATTAATAGCAATTTTTTTGCTGCTAGTTGGATGGGTATTTTTGATTTTAAAACTATCAATAAGTTATTCTGGATATTGTTCAATCGGATTTGGTTATGGTAAATGTGCTTTCTTTGAGTATCTGTACTATAACTCCCTCTTTATATTTTTCTCTTTATTGTGGATAGTAATACCACTACTTATCATTTCTGCTTTAATAGGATTAATCATTGGCAAAATCAAGAAAAAATGACTATTAACAAACCAAAAAAAGTTTTAGTTTTAGGGTCTGGATCACTCAAAATAGGGGAAGCTGGCGAATTTGATTATTCAGGCTCACAATGCCTAAAAGCCTTAAGAGAAGAAGGAATTGAAACAGTTCTAGTTAATCCTAACATTGCAACAATACAAACAAGCGAAGGAATGGCTGACAGAATTTATTTTCTTCCTGTTACACCGTATTTTGTTGAAAAAGTGATTGAAAAGGAAAAGCCTGATGCAATAATGCTTTCTTTTGGCGGACAAACTGCAC
>CAZUWB010000021.1:0-1741 GCA_964623945.1 uncultured Methanosarcinales archaeon
AATCATTGTTTTACTTATACTTTCAGCTTTTTTCTCTGCATCAGAATCAGCACTTTTGTCGCTTAGCAGGTTTAAAGTGCGCTACATGGTTGAAAAAAAGCGCCTTGGTGCAATTTATGTCAAAAAACTTAAGGATGATCCTGAAAGGCTTCTGTCAACAATTTTGATAGGAAATAACTTAGTCAATGTAGCGGCATCTGCAATTGGAACTTCAATTGCAATAACAATTTTCAAGAACAATGCAATAGGCATTGCAACAGGCATTATGACATTCTTAGTTCTTGTTTTTGGTGAAATCACGCCAAAATCTTTAGCAACAAGAAATAATGAGCAATTTTCATTGGTTGCATCTCCTGTAGTATGGTGGCTAAGCATTGCCATCAATCCTATAATACAAATTTTAAATTATTTTCTGAAGGCTATAAACAAGCTTATAGGAACTAAAAGAATTTCTATCATAACAAAAGAGGAGCTTAAAAGCATATTAAAAACAAGCGAAGAAGAAGGCTCTATAAAGGAAATAGAAAAAAGGCTTATCCACAGAATTTTTGATTTTGAAAACACAATGGTTGGAGATGTAATGACACCTAAAAAATTAATGGTTTGCGTGAGCGCAGACATGCAAATAAAAGATGTGCTGCAGCTTCCAATGGCCAAAATGTATTCAAGATTTCCAGTTTACGGAAAAAATAAAGATGATATCATAGGAATTTTGTATTTGAAGGATATGCTCAAATTTGTGAAGGACAACAAGCTTGATGTAAATGTAAGGCAGATTATGATAAAGCCCCTTTTTGTATTTGAGCACAAAAAAATGGACACAATGCTTCGATTGTTTCAAAACAGAAAGCAACACATGGCAATTGTAATTGATGAAAAAGCTCATGTTGTCGGCTTAGTTACCATAGAAAACATTCTGGAAGAAATAGTGGGCGAGATTATTGACGAAAGCGACAAGATAAACCCAAGCATAATGCAAATCTCAAAAAATGAGTGGATTGCAAAAGGCAGCACGGAAATAGAAGAAATAAATACAAAAACAGGCACATCGATAAAGAAATCAGACTATGTGGATTTAGACAGCTTTATACTGGCAACGCTTGGGAAAGCTCCAAAACTTGGAGAAGAAATAAGTTATCAAAACTTTAAACTGATAATGGAAGATGTGCAGGGCAAAAAAGTGTTAAGGGTTAGAATTGTTAAGGTTTAAATTTCCAAAAAATTTAAATAAAGTAATAATAAAGTAAGGGATTAAGTAACATTTATTGTCAACTATAAAAACTTAGTAGACGGGGGTAGTAAAATGTCTGACAACAATGTTTTTATTGGCGGAAAACCTTTTATGAACTATGTGACTGGAGTAGTGATGCAGTTTACAGCAAAGAATGCAGACGATGTTATAATAAAAGCAAGAGGCAAGTTTATCAGCAGAGCTGTTGATGTTGCAGAAGTCGCAGCTAAAAGATTTTTAGAGAACACAGTAGCTGTAAGGGACATTAAAATTGACTCGGAAGGCTTCAAAAACACTGAAGGAAGAGATATAAGAGTTTCTACAATCGAGATAACATTAAGCAAAAATCGGTAAAAGATAATTCTTTTTTTGATTAAGTTTAAATACCTACATTAAAATTTATATTAATGGGCCTGTAGCATAATGGATAGTGCAATCGGCTTCGGACCGGTTGATCTTATCATTATATGATAAGAGCCGAAATCGGGGTTCGAATCCCTGCAGGCTCGT
>CAZUWB010000021.1:1841-3324 GCA_964623945.1 uncultured Methanosarcinales archaeon
GGAGAAAAACTTTACAAGCAGAATAAATTTATCGAGGCAATTGAAATAATGGTAAAAGCTGGCGATATTGAAAAACTTATAAAGCTTGGAGACTTATTTTTGTTAGAAAACAAAACAGAGTTGGCAACGCTTTGCTTTATTCCAACTAAAGATAAGCAAAGGCTTAATAATGCTGCAGTTTTGTGCATTCAATCAAAGAATTATAAATTAGCAGCTAAAGCATACGACGCAGCAGACAACAAACAAATGGCTTCTTTCATATTAAGGAATTTTGTAGATGGTTAAATGATTATGAAAAAAAGATGGAATTTTGGACTAGGTACTATATTCAGCCTTATAGTTGTGTATTTTATTTTTCTGTATTCGAGAGATAAAGGATGGACGCTTCTAGCTTTTATATCAAAATGGTATTTAATAATTGTAGGTGGTTTAATAGCTTTGTCAGTTGCTATTGTATTATTAGTCATTTTATTCACTTTTTTAATATTTATATTTGCAATGCTTAAATTGCACGCATTTAGAAAAAGACATAGTAAGCGAAAAAATAAAGAATATGTTGATGTTGAATACAAAGTAGAAAAATAAGATGATTAAGAAAAAAACAAGAGATATAATCTTGATTGTTATATCTATTTTGATTTTAACAGGTGGGTTAATTTTTTACTTTAATTATAATATAAAAACGCTTAGGGTAGATTATGAAACCAAAATCTCAGAGTTAAACCAGCAAACCTCAAAAAATCTGCAGAGTCTTCAACAGAATTTAAAAAATCAAATAGGAATCTTGGGTTCAAATTTGTCATCTCAAATAGGCCTTGTTGATACAAACCTTAAAAATTTCAAGAAGCAAAACCAGCAGGAAATAAATACCTTGTCCAATTTAATTGACCAGATTGAGCAGCAAAGCAATATAAAGCTAAATGAACTGAAAGATGAATTAAAAAATATAAGAATACAAAGCGCTGATTTCTCGGCAATTGTTGACGATGTTTTGCAATCTGTTGTTAGCGTAAGCACCAATATTGGACAAGGAAGTGGTGTGATAATCAACACAAAAGGCTATATAGTAACTAATCTGCATGTAATCAATGGTGCATCGATAATAAGGGCTACAACTTATTCTGGCAAAACATATAATGTGGGAGCAGTTGCCGGATATGATGCAATAGCCGACATTGCTGTATTAAAAATTAATGCGCCTGATTTAAAGGCATTGGATTTTGGCGATTCTGACGAACTTAAAGTTGGGGAAAAGGTTATTGCAGCTGGCAATCCTGCTGGACTTGCATTTACTGTGACAGAAGGCATTGTCAGCGCTTTTAGAATTTCCCAAAATATAAATTATATCCAAACAGATGTTCCAATTAATCCAGGCAACTCAGGTGGTCCATTGATAAATACAAAAGCAGAAATAGTTGGCATTAACAATTTCAAAATAGGCGGCTTTGAAGGGCTTGGTTTTGCAATATCGTCAAATAATGTA
>CAZUWB010000021.1:3424-8676 GCA_964623945.1 uncultured Methanosarcinales archaeon
ATTAGAATGGAAAATAAAAAAGAGGTTAAAAGAGGTGTACCTCAGTGGTTTTATTTTGTTTCTATATTAGCAGCATTCTTTTTTACAATGTATATATCCATTTACTCAACAATACATTTTGAGAGCATAAAATATATGAATGTTGTTGTTGTTTTTTTATTCATAACGACTATATCTTTCTTTTTAATTTCAGGAGTCTACTTCCACACCGAAAAAATGGGCTACCATACTTTAGCGCCTATTCTATTTTTTACTGGAATGGTAAGCCTTGTAGTTTATGCATTTAAAGCTGTAGACGCTTCTAATATTGTAAGGTACTCAATAATATACACAATTATTGTCGTTGGTATCTCGCTGTTTATTGTACTACCACAAAAAGATACAAAAAATGTTTCAAAATCATATAAACAAAATAAAACTGTTAAGCAACTTAAGCAAATATCTAAATGAAGAAATTTACAATTAAATCAACCGCATATTTAATTTTAGCAATAATAGGAATAATATTTGCAATCTACTCAATTAAGGTGAAAAATTATATTTTATTAATTGTTGCGGTTTTGTTTGCAATTGTAAGCGCTGACAATATATTTTGCAACTTGAAATCAACACAATAAAATGAATGGTATAATTGAAGCATTTATTACTTTATTTGTAATAATGGATCCTATAGGAAATCTACCGCTATTCATCAACTTGACTAAAGGTATGCCAATAAGTGAAGTTAAAAGAAACATTGATAGGTCTATTTTTGTTGCTGGTGTGCTTCTTTTCGCTTTTTTATTTTTAGGTTTGCAGATATTTGATTTTTTTAACATAAACATTGACAGCTTTCAGATTGCAGGCGGCATTGTTCTTTTTATAATCGGGCTGTTGTATGTTTTTGGCGCGACTTTTAAGGTCATAAAACATAGCACAACTGACTTAAGTGTTCCATTGGGAACACCATTGCTAACAGGTCCTGGAACAATAACTACAACTATAATACTGGTTAATGAGAAAGGAACTTTTGTGACTGTAATTGCTGCATTCTTGACTTTGTTAGCAACATGGCTTATATTGGTGAATTCTTCAAGATTGTATAAAATATTAGGTCCACATTGGACTAATGTGATATCGAGGGTTATGGGCATAATACTGGCAGCAATTGCCGTTGAATTTATAACAGATGGTGTTTTGAATATTATTGGGCCTTTGTTATAATAAAAATGTTTATATATAAATCAATAAATCTTTTAATTATGCAAAGAGCTGGTTGCCTTCCGAGTTTGTAACGATACTTCTAGTTTAAATTATATTTTATTGTGGGGTTGTAGTATAGTTGGTAGTATCCGGGGTTCGGGACCAAAAAGCTATTTTGGCGCAAAGCCTCGTGGCCGGGGTTCAATTCCTCGCAACCCCATCAAATATTAAAATTTTTATACTGAAAGGCATTATTCCGGAACATGAGAAAACTGCCCATCACTTTATTGATTTTTACGGTTGTTTTGATTAATTCTGTCTATATAGCGGCCGCGCAGCAAAAAATGCTAGTTGAGATGACCATTTCAAAGAACGACATTGTTGAAGAGAAAGTGCAATTGGATTTTGTTGCGAATGAATCATACGACACTTTGGCATTTACAACAATAAACGAGCCTTTGGGCATTTTGTATGACGGGAACTATGCAATAAGGCAAGAAGATAATTACTATGTGATTGAGTTTGAAAAGAGAATAAATGCTGGCAAAAATAGTATAAATTTTACTGTGATATATAATGATTTAATTGAACAAAATGGAAATCAGAGAATATTAAGGACATCTTTTTATCCATCAAGCAAATCAGATTTAACAATCGAGCTCAGCCTTCCGATGCATTTTGTCTTGTCGGAAAAAGAGCCAAATGTAATTCCAAAGCCCACCTCCATAGCAAGCGATGGCCAAAAAATAAAGCTTATATGGAATTATCCCAATGTTGACTATGTTGATATATCTGTATTTTACAAAGCAGAAACTGATTACAGGTTTATTGTTATCATCTCAATTTTATCATTTATTATTATATTATTAGTTTTTTCCTTTTTTTATAAAAAGAATGTTAGAAAGCACATAGATGAAATGCTTTCAAGCGAAGAGCAAAAAGTAATAGAGCAAATAAGAAACGGAATAATTAAACAAAAAGAGATTGCACAAACGCTTGAATTTTCAAAGTCAAAGATGAGTAAAATTGTAAGAAAACTTGAAGAAAAGGGTTTGATTGTAAGAACCCCTTACTTCAAAACCAATATACTTAAGCTTAAAAATAAAATAAAATAGATTTACTTGTTTTTTCCTTTGCCATTATTTGACTTTGCTTTGTTGGATTTTTCTCTGCCTTTTCCACGGTTATCATCTTCATCTTCTTCCTCAGCTTCTATTTCAAGCTTTTTTGATTTTCCATTCTGCCTGCCTGCATTGAAGGTTTTCTTTCCTTTATCATCCTCTTCAATTTCAAATTTAACTGAAGATTCGTTGTCTTCTATTTCTTCCTCGATTTTTATCTTAATTTTGTCCTTTTTATTGTCGTGGTTTTCTGCCTTTATTTCAAGCTTTATTTCCTTTTTCAGCTTGTCTTCAATTTTTTCCACATATTTTATAGATATATCATCTCTTGTTAGTATCTTCTGCTCAATGAAATTCGTAAGGTTGTAATTATCCAGCATAAGCTCTGGCAAGGTTTTTTGTTTAAAGCCGAAAAATTGCAACAGTTTCCTGAAAATACCCGGCGGTGTGAATTGTGTGTCTAATATGGCTTGGATTGATTCGTTGCCTAGTTTGCCTGTCTTTATAAGCCTGTTTAGAATTCCAGGATTCAGCTTATGGCTCCTTATTATTTGGGCCAATTCCGAGTCGCTTATATTGCCTTGTTGGACCAATTTTGGAAGCTTATTGAATCCTTTGTCAAAAGTTCTATTGCCTTTTGTTTGGTTTGTTGTATTGCTTTGAGTTTCATTTGTGTTGTTTGTTGGGGTAACGTTTGTATTATTAACACCGGTCAAAATAACAGAAAAATTAACTGAAACTTCTTTTTCAATCTCATTTAATATGCCTTTAGAGCTTAGAGTGTGGTTGCCTTCAGTGAAATTAATCGTTGCATTATATGATGTGCAGTTGAAGCACACTGATTCATAATTGTTAGCATCTTTCTTCAAGCTTATGCTGTCGAGTGTTTCATTTGCAATTACACTAATTTCAATTTGAGTGGTATTGTAAATCAAATTTTGAGGATTTAAAATTAACAATGCAAAGTCCGTGGTTATGTTATTTTGAGTGTCGTTTGTAGCATTGTTTTGCGGCTGATTGAGCTGAATCGTAAACATTACATTATCGCTAAATGTCTCATTTTCAATGTTTCCTTGCGCATCAATAGTATGATTGCCTTCACTTAAGTTTAATGTAGCATCAAAATTGCTGCAATTAATGCATGCAAGAATAAGCTGCTGATTATCCACAGAATAAGTCATGTTGTCAAAACTTTGGTTAGATGCTAATTTAAGTTCTATTAAAGTATCATTATAGGTCTGATTTTGCGGCGCTTCAATCTCAAGAGCACTTGCTGAGAGCGCAAATAAGGTAAAGATAATTACAAGCATTAATGAAATATTTCTAATCATCTTAAATCACCAAAGATGGAAAGTAAGGCTAATATATAATAACTCACTGGAAACCAAATGGAAACCATTAAAATGATTTCTACAAGACAAATTAAATAAAAAGTTTTAAATATATTATACAAGTGTGTGGTTATTATGGAATCAAAAGAAGAAATTGGCATGACTGTCAAGAAATCAGAAGACTTTAATGAGTGGTATAATCAAGTTGTGTTAAAAGCAGATATGATTGATTACTCGCTAGTATCTGGGTGTATTGTCTTTAAGCCGAATTCTTATGCAATATGGGAAAGAATCCAGAAGATTTTTGATGACAAAATAAAAAGCTCAGGGCATAAAAACTGCTATTTTCCAATGTTTATTCCTGAAAGCTTGTTAAAAAAAGAAGCAGAGCATGTGGAAGGCTTTATCCCGGAAGTTGCTTGGGTGACCAAAGCAGGCAACACAGAATTGAATGAAAAATTAGCAATAAGGCCAACATCAGAAACAATTATGTATGAGAGCTTTGCCAAATGGATTAGATCTTGGAGAGATTTGCCTTTGCTTCTAAACCAATGGAATTCTGTTGTCAGGTGGGAATTTAAGCATGCAAAGCCATTCTTAAGGACTAGAGAATTTCTCTGGCAGGAAGGACACACTGCTCATTCAACAAAAGAAGATGCTGAGAAAGAAGTAATGCAGCAGCTTTTTGAGTACGTTGATTTGATTGAAAATTTTATGGCAATTCCGGTTATTGCAGGAAAAAAAACTGACAAGGAGAAATTTGCCGGAGCTGAGTACACGACAACAGTTGAAGCGTTTATGCCAGACGGCAAGGCTTTGCAAATGGCAACAAGTCATATGTTAGCTCAAAATTTCTCAAAAGCTTTTGGCATAAAATTCCTTGACAAAGATGAGAAAGAAAAACATGCTTGGCAAACCTCATGGGGCTTAAGCACAAGGACAATTGGCGCAATTGTAATGGCCCATGGAGATGATAAGGGATTGGTTTTGCCACCTAAGATAGCTCCAACACATATTGTTATTGTCCCTATTTTATTTAAAGAGAATAAAGATGCTATTATTTCTAAAGCCAAAGAAATAGTGAAAAAATTAAGGTCTAAAAATTATAGCGTCGAGCTTGACGAAAGGGATGGCTACACTCCAGGATGGAAGTTTAATGAGTGGGAGCTTAAAGGAGTGCCGTTAAGAATTGAAATTGGGCCTAAAGAGGTTGAATCTGAGCAGCTCGTTTTAGTTAGGCGTGACAATAATGAAAAAATTACAATTAAAATAAAAGATTTGGAAAAGAAAGCAGAGCAGATATTGGATGATATACAAAATAATTTGTTCAAAAAAGCAAAAGAGCATTTAACTAAAAGCATTGTTGAAGTCCATAATTTCAGTAATTTTTTAGATGCCATAAAAAATAAAAAAATGGCTAAAGCTTTGTTCTGCGGAGAAAATGAATGCGAAGGCTTGATAAAAGACAAAGCAGAAGGAGCAACTTGCAGAGTAATTCCATTTGAGCAAAAATCAGCAAGTGGCAAATGCATACAATGTGGTAAAGAAGCTAAGTTCTGGGCTTTGTTTGCAAAAGGATATTAAGGTAACTTATCAGCATAATTCATAATCACGAGGT
>CAZUWB010000021.1:8776-11510 GCA_964623945.1 uncultured Methanosarcinales archaeon
CACGAGGTATGATTATTCTATCATCAATAGAGAGACTATCCATATACCTAGGTAATGCAATTTAATTTATAAATATTCCC
Source organism: uncultured Methanosarcinales archaeon (assembly GCA_964623945.1). Lineage (GTDB taxonomy): Archaea > Nanobdellota > Nanobdellia > Woesearchaeales > GW2011-AR4. The sequence continues at coordinate 8,857 of CAZUWB010000021.1, forward strand.
TGCTTTTATTCAATTACTTTAAAGAATTAGCTATCACACCACTAACATCAATCTTAGTCTTTTTATTGGGTATGGTATTTGTAGAAATGACATTTATTTTTGCTTTTCTTAACTTGTTTAATGCATTGCCTACGAAAATTCCATGAACGCAGATGCAATAAATTTTTTTGGCTCCTAATTTTTTCAGCACATTTGCAGTTTCAAGAATTGTGTGTCCTGTGCTTACAATGTCATCAACTATTACCACATTTTTATTTTTTAAATTGATTTTTTTGTTTAATTTAACCTCAACATGATAAGAAGAATACCTTTTTTTCTTGAGTATTCTTGATTCAACACCTAAAATTTCAGCAACATTTTTTGCCCATTTATAGCTCTCTTCGTCAGGTCCTATGATAATTGGGGTTTTAATATGCTTTTTTATATAATCTGCAATTAAAGCATTGGCTGTTAATTTTTTTGACTTTATTTTGAAAAGTTCTTCTAATTTGCTTTTTCTATGAAGATGTGGATCTAATATATAGACTGCATCAAAGTACTTGTCAATTAATCCTGCAGTTATATTTTGGCTTATTGCTTCTCCTTTATGGAATCTTTTGTCCTGCCTAAGGTAAGGAAAATAAGGTGCAACTAGAATTACTTTTTTAGCCCCTAATTCATAAGCAGTTTTAGCTGAAAAAATTGCCTCTATAATGCAATCACTAATGTCCTTGTAAAAGGATTGCACTAAGATTATAGATCTGTCTTTTAATTCAAGATTAAATCTAATGTGCAATTCATCATCGGGAAACTTATCTGTGAGCAATTCAGAATGTTTTTTATTTAATTTATTTGCTATTGAATAGCCAAGATGTTTTCCATGCGAGCAGCTGACAATCAACATAAAACCTCTTTTTCAAAATTCATTTATAAACCTTTTTAAGATGTTGCTCATTTCAATTGCAATTGCTAGTGCGCCATTTTCAGCATCCTTATTGTTATTAGCAAAGGCAATAACTAAAACATCGTCATTTTTGAAATCAAAATATTTTTCCAATTCTTTGTAATTCTGCTCATAATCAGATTCGGGCGCGTAAAGCTTGTCCTCAAATTTTAATATAATTGCTCCATCTGCCCTGTTTTTAACAGCAATATCTCTAAGCTTATACAGTTCCTTCAGATTAGCTATATTCCTCACTAACACTCCTATTTTTTTAGAATTAGGGTATATGTTTTGTGTTGTTATATCTCTTGGCATGCTGATGCACTCATTAATCTGGTTTAAAGCTTCTTGTCCTTTCTTGCTCAAAAAATGTCCTTTTTTTGTAGAATCGAGCAGTTTTTTGGATTTCAAGATATTAAGAATTGTTCTTATAGTGCCTTCGCCTAGCTCAAGCTCTCTTGCAAGCTCTTGCCTTCCAAGATTCTTGTTAAATCTTAGAAAACACCTCAGAATGTCTGTTTTTGTGAAATTTGGGATATTTCCTACCATAAGCTCAATAAAACCAAAACAGTATTTATATCTTTTTCCAATAGTTAAATAGAGGAAGTATGTTTTGAGTGTTACCATTGGTGAATAACAAAAATAGAAAGATTTAAATATTAGAGACTTTTCGCATATACAGAATGGTTAAGATAAGAGCAAAAACATTGATATTAAGCCTTGTCATATTTGTATTTCTAATGAATGTAGCTTATGCAGCAGGTTCTAAATTAATCTTTTCTGATGTTGATGTTAAGGTGGGAAGCAAAACATCAAAAAATTTGGAAGATGGCGACACTATTGATGACGAAGCAGAGCCAGGCGATTCAGTTGAATTTAGAATTGAGGTAAGGAATAATTTTACAGATGCTGAAGACTTAGATATTGAAGATATAACTGTTGAAGTGACTATAGAAGAGATAGACGATGGTGATGACCTAGATGACGAATCTTCAGAATTTGATTTAAGGGCTGATAGCGACAAGAGAGTGACTATAAAATTTGAAGTTCCAATAGAAGTTGATGAAGACACATTTGATGTTTTAATACATGCTGAAGGGGAAGACGAGAATGGCACAGACCATGATGCAGACATGAAATTAAGGCTCGAAGTGGATAAGGAAACACATTTGCTGAAAATAACAAGGAACACTTTAAGTCCTGCTGAAGTAGCTTGTAACAGGAGAAATGTGCAACTGTCTACAACTATAATAAACATTGGAAATGATGATGAACCGGATGTGACAGTTCAGGTATTAAACTCTGACTTGGGTATAGACCTAACAGAAGAAGTTGAGGAATTAACAGCAGAACCAAATGAAGATGAAAGTAGATTTTCAAATGTATTTACATTTAATGTTCCTAATGATGCAGAATCTGGTAGCTATCCTATAATTTTAAGGGCTTTATATGATGATGACAGAAGAAAAGCTGAGGAAACTGCTACATTAACAATTAATGATTGCTCAACCACAAAGCCAGTGACAAAAGAGCCAGAAGAAGAGCCAGAATCTGTTGAGGTTATAACACCAACCACAGGCAAAATAACTACAACTGTTGTCGAGCCTACTGTACCAACAGGCACTGTTGTGACGCAAGAAAGCTTATTCAAGAGCAATGCTTTTGTTGTAGGGATTATAATTGCAGAGATAGTTGCTGTAATAGTAGGAATTGTTTTGGTAGTAAGTTTGTT
>CAZUWB010000022.1:0-11345 GCA_964623945.1 uncultured Methanosarcinales archaeon
TTAGATGGCTATTGGAATTTTTAAACCCTCAATCTTTTGAAATGATCAAAACCACTTTCTAAATTTATCTTTTTATTATCTTTTATTAATTTGAATCCATTTTTTTTATCAACAATTTCGCCAATCACTTTAACATCAAATTTTTCCAATTGCTTTAATTTACTTTCATTTGCCGTAAAAACCAATTCAAAATCCTCTCCTCCGTAAAGTGCTAAATCAATTGGATATTTTCCTATTTTTTTTGCGTCAATTATTGTATTTTTTGATATTGGAATTTTATCTGCATAAATTATTGCACCAACATTTGATTTATCACATATATGTTTAACTTCTGATGCAACTCCATCGCTAACATCAATCATTGAATTTACGCCAATTTTTACAATTTCTCTCGCTAAATTTAATCTACATTTTGGCTCAAGATGCTTTTTTATGGAATTCCCTTTTTTATTGTGCCTTAACAATTCCAATCCGGCAGTTGATGCCCCCACATTTCCGCTGCAAAAAACCAAGTCATTAACTTTTGCGCCGCTTCTTAATGCTAAAAATCTTTTCTCAACAAAGCCAATTAAAGCAACATTAACCACAATCTCTCTTGAATGCGTTATATTGCCGCCTACAATGTTTATTCCATATTTTTTTGATTTTTTATTTATGCCCTTGTAAAGTCTATCAACAAAATCCACGTCAATGTCAGTCGGCAAAGCCAATGAAATCAATGAAAACCTTGGCATACCGCCCATTGCCGCTATATCGCTAACATTCTGCTCGATAGCTTTCATCCCAATCTGCTCCGGCTTTGAATATTTCAAGGAAAAATGATCATTTTCAACCAGCATATCAGTTGTAAATAAAAGATAGCTTTTATTGTCGTATTTTAGAACTGCAGCATCATCCCCAATTCCAACAACAACATCTTTAGAATATAGTTTTATCTTACTTTTTATCTTCTCAATTAATCCAAACTCACCCCCAATATCTTTTATTTTCATATTTTATTTATTTTTAAAAATTTTATTTTATTAATGAATTCGTTAGTAATGCTCAGTATTTATTGTTTATCAGTTTGATGAGTTTTAACTATCTATAATGTTTTAATTGACATAAGTAAGCCATTTCTTGTATTTCTTATTCCTTCCTTTTACAATATCCATATAAGCATCTATTATTCTTAAAGTTATTTTTCCAGCTTTTCCATTGCCTATTTTTTTGTTGTCAATGGATACTATCGGCGCTATTTCAGTTGCAGTCCCGCAGTAAAAAAGCTCGTCCGCATTTTTGACCTCATTCAAAGTCACTTTTTTCTCATAACTTTTTAATCCTAGGTCTTTACTTATCTCTAAAATTGAGTTTCGTGTTATTCCATGCAATGCGCTTTTGCTGTTTGGCGTCATTAAATTGCCATTTTTAACAAGAAACAAATTCTCAGCAGGACCTTCTGAAACATAACCATCAGAATCAATCATTAATGCCTCATCATACCCCTTTTTCCTGGCTTCATACATTGCAAGGATAGAATTTGCATAATCCCCGCTTATCTTCGTGCCAAAAACCGTAGTTTTCTCATGGTGCCTTATGAATTTAGAAGTCATCACCTTCAAATTTTTTGAATAATAATGACCCCAGGGTATTGTTATTAAAGTTATGTTAGTAGGGACATCTTTTGGAAAAACTCCAATATTCCCATATGCATAATAAGCTAATGACCTTATGTAAGCATCGCTTAGATTATTGATTTTGATTAGTTTTTTAATTGCACTTTTTAATTGCTCTTTTGTAAATTTAAGGTTCATGCTCATTGCATTTGCTGATTTGAAAAATCTTTCAATATGCTCATTAAGCCTGAAAATTATTGTTTCATCATTGGTTTTATAGGAGTGTATTCCTTCAAAAACAGCGCTGCCGTAGTGCAAAGCATGTGTAAGAACATGCACTTTCGCATTTTTCCATTTAACAATTTTTCCATCCATCCAAATACATTTTGTACTTATTACTTGTGCCATATTGTTTTTAGATAATTATTTGATAATTTTATAGTGGCTTTGCTTCCATTTTTCAGGCTATATTCTTTGCTGACAGAATCAGCCACCAGAATTCCATCAAGCATCTCTGACACTATGCTGATTTTTTGGTTTTTATCCAATAAACCGTGCTTTAATTTATAATTTTTGAAAATATTGCCCTCATAAGGCTCGCGGACAACAAACTGGAATTTTTTTGAATTCAATGGCATTGTCTTTTTGCAACAGGATTTTGCCCATGCATAGCTTCCGCTTGGCGTTGTTATTAAAATACCGCTGCTTTTCTGCCTTTCTTTTTTTCCATTAATTTGTATTACATATTTTGCAGATTGATAAGGTTTTCTGGAGCCTATAAAGAATTCATTCAATGCAAAAGTTTCAATTTTTTTATTGTTTATGTAAGCCTCTAATCTTGGCAAATTCTTGATTCTGAGTTCATTTTGCATTATTCTTTTTAATTTTCTTTCAAAATCAGTTTTATCAGATTTCATAAAGAACCCTTCCTTGTTTTTAACATCGGCATTCACGCCAAACAGCATTTGCTTGCCAACAAAATGTGCAGCCCTCAGGAATGTTCCATCGCCTCCAACAGCGATTACCAAATCCTTGTTTTGGAATTGAGCTTTGCTTAATCTGTCCCTGTTTGCAAGTTTGAAGTTAATTTTGTATTTTTTTAATGCATTCATTACTTTATCCAAAGTTAATTTGTATTCCTTAGTTGTTGGTCTTGTATACACTACCAATACGTTTTTTAATTTCATATCATAGAAATAAATTTAGAGGGCTTATAAATTTTGCTTTTAAATAGATTAATCCAAAATCAAAGTACAATAACTAAATTTTCATTATACTAGTAAAAAAGAAAAATTAAAATACTACTTGTATAAACTACTTGCGAGGGGTGAATTTTTATAGAAGAACCAACTAAAGCACAAAAGGCTAGAGCAGCAATAGCTACATTCAAAACTGCTGCAGACCACCTTCTTCTTAGAGGATACTATAAACTTTCAGGTTTATCAGGAAAGACACTTGAAACAGCCTTAAGAACAATCAGTCCTGAAATCTATGGAAGCATAAACGATCCTGGAATACTGGAGTTAGATGGTTTGGTATACGTTACTGACAGGCTACCTTTAGGTATAGAGGAATGTAGGTTTATAGTATTAGCTGCTGAAGAAGAACTTGCATTTACTAATTTTCCGAAAATTGTGCCTCTAAAAAGACCCATAAACTCGTATAGAGTAGATGATGAAACTATGTATTTTGAAATTACAAAAGGCAGAAGCGAGGTATATGATATTCTCACGCACTTGACATTTCTAAATATTGAATCAAGAAAGATAAAAAATAAGGTGTTCGACGAGTCAGGAAACAGAACGCGACAGTGGCGAAAACTTGAGGATATAGTAACCCAGAAGAAAGATATTGACACCAATGCACTTGACCAATCAATTTTAAACTTAAGTGATATTTTAGGAAGGACATTCCGCGATACAAAAAAAGCATATGAAAGACTTCAAGAAAATAAAAAAAGGGGCTATAACAATGGTTTATTCAATATTATTTATTGGCTTGGCAGAATTGCGTCTGAAGAAAATACATCTAAAGAAAATGAGATTCAGATCACCTTTACCAATCCTCTTCGAGAAATAATTGGAACACACAAACATGCTGAAAAATGGGCAACATCTGTTAAAGGTGCTTTATACAATCTTGGATTACAAAATAGGCCAATTCATATTATAAGCTCCAATATGCATAGTGTTGTGAACTTGATTTACGGCTACTTAGTTCAAGGTGAAGCTGATATTTTTGAAATGGCGAAAAAATTACGTGGACTTGAAGAAGAAGTAAGAAAGCAAGCTTCTCAATTTGGGATGAGTTATCTCCAAGACGATTCTGGGACTCATATTAACTACCAAATAATTGATACAACTCATCTAGAAACCATTAAACTGCATCCAAAATTTACTTATGATATAAGGTATATGAAAACTAAAAAACCAGTGCTTGTTGTTATGGATTATGCATTTGGAGAGGAAGCATTTCAAGTAATGGATGAATTGTTAAAACCTTACGAATCAGGCAATGAAAAAATTAATTTCAACATAGAATCTATATCTATAATGGGTAAAGCAGGAACTTTAACTGGGCAGAAGGGAGATATAATGATTCCTAACTCATTTGTTTTTGAGGGAACACCATATACTTACATTCTAAATAATGAATTAACAAGAAAAGATTTCAATGAAAAAATAAGAGTAGATAATGGACCAATGGTTACAGTACTAGGCACTTCACTCCAAAATAACGATATTTTAGAGTATTTTAGTGATTCTAGTTGGAACGCAGTAGGAATTGAAATGGAAGGTGGTCATTATCAGCGAGCTATCCAATCAGCTATTATAAGAAGACATATTCCGGCAGATATAGTAATCCGATATGCTTATTACGCATCAGATAATCCATTAAAGTTAGGACATACACTTGCTTCAGGAGGTTTAGGAGAAGAAGGAATTATACCGACATACACAATAACTAAAGTTATTTTGGAGAAAATATTAAATCCTACAACTAGGGGTAGTAGAATATAATATAAATTCATTAATAAAAACTAATAATCAAGGTGTATACAATGCATGGTGGATTAGTACACATAATAAACAGAGAAATATTGAATGGCAAGAAAAAAGGCCAAATAAAAACAGTTGGCATGGATTTAGATGGAAACCTAACTGATTTGTATATACCAGAAATTTACGAATTAGTATGGAATACTTTTTTAAATTTCCTTCCGGATACTTTAGGAAGAAAGTTGCAAAGGCACTCTTTTAAAGATATAAGTAAAAATGGAAATTTTAAAGTCGGATGGTTTCTTGATACTTTGTTGGGTTACACAGTCGTTACCGATCTAAATGGTAAAATTTTAGCAGTAAAGAAAGGTAATGAGCGTGTAGGAAAGGAAAAAATTCTTGAAGCTTACGGGGCTAATGAAATAATAGAGATGTCACAACTATTAAATATTGATCGTGCTAAACCAAGATTTTTTCCCTATTCTGACGGCTTTGATTTTTTAGAAGGAATTATTAAAACAGAAATTGCAAAGACTGGAGTGCCGCTAACAAAGACAATTGCGCATCAAATAGATCATGCTATTTATCAGGCGCACAATTCCGAAGACGGATTCAAAAGATTTTTAATGGAGAATCCAGAAAAGTACGGCATTGTACCGAATAAACAATTAAAAGATTTTTTAGAAAGAGTAAATAAGAGATATTTCACATTTTTATTAACAAGTTCACATAAACTTTATGCAGAAAAAATTCTTGAAGCATTGGATATATCTCACTGTTTTCAATTAATAATGACAGATGCAAAGAAACCCGCTTGTTTTTCTCCTTATCGTTCGGAGAATAAATCTTTATGGGAAAAACTTAGTGAGAGTGGTGTAGATTACCCCACAGAAATTTTTTATATGGGCGACCATTTATACAAAGATGCAATATTGGCACGAGATTTTGGTTTTTTTACAGGCTTAAGAATGAAAAGAGTAGACATTAATGAAATAGAGCGTAAACTAGATAAATACGCCGGTATAAGATTTGAGAGAAGAGGGAGTATAGTAATTCCAATAAACAAAGATAATGAAACTGAACTAAAACATGTAAATACTATGCTCTCACAAATTTATATGTATGTGCATGTCCTAGCAACTAAAGTACAAAATTTAGAACCACTCTTACTTTATTGATGCCCCATCTCTTTTATAATAGCAACTAAACTTTCATTCACTGGACATTTAATCCCATACTTTTTCCCAAGCTTAACAACAGCGCCATTCAAATAATCAATTTCTGTTGGATTTTTTTTGATTAAATCCTGCTGCATAGAAGAAATATTTCTGGAATTTCTGAATTCTTTATTTATTGCATCAATAAAGCCAAAATTAAATTTAATTCCATCTTTTTCAGCTACTTTTAGGCATTCTTCTACAATAGCCCTTTTTAGTTGGTTTAGTTTTTCGTTGCAAATACCTCTATTCTCAATTTTTAAAATTACACTTAAAGGATTAAGTACACAATTAAAAATTACCTTTTTCCACATATCTTTTTTTATATTTTTAGAAACATGGCCATTTAAACCACATCCACTAAAATTTTTAGCTAGCTCACTGCTTTTTGGGCTTTTCTCAATTGCAGTGTAACTGTAATTTTTATATTTAACAACACCAGGCTCAAAGAAAATTGCCCCAAAATTCGTAATTGCCCTTAAAACAGTGCACTTGCCATTAACAATTTCTTTTACAATATTCTCGCTATAAAGGCCGTTCTGCAAGCAAAGAATTATTGTATCTTTTTTAATCAAATTTTTTATATTTTTAATTGCCTCTTTATTATCATACGCTTTTGTAGTTAATAATATTAATGTGTTTTTATTAATTTTATTGATTTTTGTTGCTGCTTTTAATTTATAAATGTTATTTTCAAGTCCTGTAACCTTAAGCCCATTTTTATTTATTCTATCCGCATGCTCCTTTCTTGCAATCAAAGTAACATTATTTAGCTTTGATAATTTTGCCCCGTAAAGGCTTCCAATTGCGCCAGCCCCTAGAACTATAACATTCATTTTAGAAATTTTATTTTTAATATTTAAAAGATTATTTAAATTTTTATTAATATATTTTAAATAGTTTGTTTTTTCAATAGTTATTGATTTTTTGTAGTTAATGAGTCTTTTTTATTGTTTTAATCATGTAATTCAACAAACTTGTCTAAAATAGCGTCGCCCATTTCATATGTTGTATTATTACCGCCTAAGTCTTGTGTTCTTGTTTTTTCTTCCTTTAAAACAGTTTCTACAGCTTTAAGAATTAAGTCAGCAGATTTATTTTGCCCGATATTGTCAAGCATTAAGGCGCCTGCCCAGATCGTTGCAATTGGATTGACAATGCCCTTTCCCTTTAATTTAGCAGCGCTGCCATGCACAGGCTCAAACATAGAAATGCCACCGGGGTTTATGCTTCCATTGGCTGCAAAAGCAAGTCCTCCCTGAATCATCGTGCCCAAGTCGCTTAAAATGTCACCAAACAAATTTGGCGCAACTATAAGCTCGTATTTTTCAGGCTGCCTTATGAAGTTCATAACAGCAGCGTCAATAAGCTCAAACTCGTATTCAATATCTTGATGCTCTTTTGCAGTTTTATTAAATGATTCCCTCCAAAAATTATAGGAATCGAGCATATTTGCTTTGTCAACTGAAATTATTTTTTTCTTATTTTTGCTTTTTGCATACTCAAAAGCATATTTAATGACTCTTTCGCAGCCTTTCTTGCTCAACACCCCAATATGGTAGGCAATTTCATTGCCCTTTGTTTCTATGTCTAAACCGAATTTTACTTTGAATGCACCTTTGCTTATTTCAATATTATTTTTATTCCTTCCATTTTTTGCCCTTCCGCCAGCTCCGATGTATAAATCTTCTGTGTTCTCTCTTATAACAACCAAATCAATTTCGTTTTGCGCCTTTCCAACTAACGGACTTTCTATGCTTGGCAATAGCTTGATTGGCCTTAGGCTTACATATTGGTCAAAGTAATGTCTTATCATCCCAGAAATGCTTTTTTCAGGTAATGTATTAATTGCAGCATTGTCAAATGTCCCGCAATATATTGCATTGCAAGAATTTTTTATCTCTTTCAAAATTTTTTCATTTAGCAGTTCTTTAGTTTCTGAGTAATGCTCAGCTCCATGAGGATATTTAGCCCATTCTATTTCAAACTTGCCAAGCTCAGCAGCTTTGTCAATTATTTTTATGCCTTCATTTATTAATTCAGGGCCTACTCCATCTCCTGGAAAAACAGCAATCTTGTATTTCATGTGAGAAAACAAAATTTGAGTTAAGTTCTTATTTATATTGTTTTTGTTTTTCCGAAGTAAAAATAAAAGCTACGAATGAAATCAGTATGTTTTTGCTTTTTGTTCAAAAAATTTTTAATTAACACAAAGTTTAAATATAATTGTCATAAAATATATTTTAAAAATGGTGAATGATGCAAATAAAATAATTGACGAAGAACACAAGGCATACCACAGAAGGCTTCTATACGTGTTTATAGTTATAATGATTGTTTTATTTGGAGGTGCTACTTTTTACCATTATATAGAAGAATGGCGCTATCTTGATGCGCTTTATTTTTCAGCATATACAATGACTACTGTTGGCTATGGTGATTTTACTCCAAAAACAGACATTGGAAAAATATTCACAATATTTTATGTTTTTGCGGCAGTAGCGATTGCTCTTTACGGCTTATCTCTTATGGCATCGCATTTTGTCGAAGTCAGGGAAGAATTTTGGCTTGAAAGGTTAGGAAGAATAAGAATAAAGCACCACACACAAAACTTCTGGGAAAAATTTAAGAGTTTATTTAGTTATGAGTCAGGGGAATTAGTTAAGGAATACAAAAAATCTGTTAAAGTAAAAAAGTAAACTATTCAACTAAAATAGCTGCTTTAGAAGGCAATGCTTGCTTTGCTTTAATTTCTTTTGCTCTTTCAGCAATTACAACCTCAACACTGCATTGGAATTCTTCTTCGTAATTTTTAGAAGCATCATTTAATGCATGAAATTCAATTTCTTGGTTCAAAACAATTTGCGGAATTTTAGTTTCGTCATTTAATAATCTAGGAATTAGTTTTGTTATTTCATGACCATAAATCTTTAAATCGCTAGCCATTAATTTCTTAATCAACTCATTTACATTTCTTGTTTCTTCCATTTCATGTTTTAACTTTTCCATAAAATCGTACTTCCATTTATCTGCTACAAACAAAGTTATTTTGCTTGGCTTTTCTATCTTAGTTAGCTTTAAAATTTCAATTATATCTTTTCTTGTTTTTTCAATAAGCATGGCAACAGCCTCAGCTTTTTTGTCAATCTTGTTCTCGTCAAAGCCAGGCCATTTCTGCAGCGAAGCAAAACCCTCGCATTTTATCATGTGCCAAATCTCTTCACTTAAATGCGGGGTGAAAGGGGACATCATCAATGCTAGGTTTCTAATAGATTCGCCAAAAACCTCTTTTTGCTTTTCTTTGTATTTCTGCAAAACATCAACATACTCCATAATTTTTCCAATTGCCAGCGAGAATTCAAAATTTTCAATATGCTCTGTGGCATTTTTTATTGTAAGATGCATTTTACTAATAACATATTTGTCTTGGTCGTTTAATTTATGCTCGTCATAATGCTTTAATGAAATATTGCTGAGATTCTCATTTATCAAATTATAAGCCCTGTTCAAAAATCTAAAAGAGCCATTTACTCCTCTATCGCTCCAATCAAGCTCTTTCTCCGGCAAAGCCGCAAACAATATGAATAAGCGAGCAGTATCTGGTCCATATTTGTTGCTTATCTCTGCAGGGTCAACAACGTTCCCAAGAGATTTTGACATCTTTGCGCCGTCTTTAATAACCATTCCTTGTGTTAAAAGTCTGCTAAAAGGCTCATCAACAGTTGCAAGTCCTAAGTCCCTTAATGCCTTTGTAAAAAATCTTGCATAAAGCAAATGCAAAATTGCATGCTCAATCCCACCTATATATTGGTCAACTGGCATCCAATATTCCACTTTTTCTTTATCAAAAGGCCCTTTTTCATACTTGGCTGAGCAATATCTTAAAAAATACCACGAGCTGTCAACAAAAGTGTCCATTGTATCAGTTTCTCGCTTTGCTTTTCCATTACATTTTGGGCATTTTGTCTCAACAAATTCTTCGCATGTTTCCAATGGATTTCCTTGCCCTGTGAATTTGCATTTCTCTGGCTTTGGCAATCTTATAGGCAAATCTTCATATGGTACTTGCACAACACTGCACTTATTGCAGTAAATCATTGGGATTGGAGTTCCCCAATATCTTTGCCTTGAAATCAGCCAGTCTCTTATCTTATAATTAACAGTTCTCTTTCCAATTTTCTCCTTTTCCATCCATTCAGAAATCTCTTCAATTGCATCAAAATTGTTCATTCCATCAAATTGCCCAGAATGAATAAGCACGCCTTCTTCAACATAAGCTCTTGTCATTTTGTCTGCTTTTAACTCGTGTTCTTGCGGTGTTATAACCACTTTTATTTGCAAATTATATTTTTTTGCGAATTGAAAATCTCTTTCATCATGAGCAGGCACTACCATTACAGCTCCTGTTCCATACTCCATCAAAGCGTAGTCTGCAACATAAATCGGTGCTTCTACTTTATTGACGGGATTAACCACATATTTTCCGATAAATACCCCATGCTTCTCTGTTTCAGCAGCAGTCCTTTCCATTCTGCTTCTTTTTTTTGTTTCATTTATGAAAGCCTTTACAGACTTTTCATAATCAGTTCCTTGAACTAATTCCAAGACCATCGGATGCTCTACTGCAAATACCAAAGCTGTAACACCAAAAATTGTATCAGGCCTTGTTGTGAAAGTAGAAATAGATTTGCTAGCGCCTTTAATCTTGAAGTTTATCTCAACACCATGACTTTTGCCAATCCAGTTGCGTTGCATTACCTTTACTCTTTCAGGCCAATGCTCAAGCTTTTCAATATCTTGCAATAATTCTTCTGCATAATCTGTTATTTTGAAAAACCACTGCTCAAGAAAAGTTTCTGTAACATCATTATGGCAGCGCCAGCATTTTCCTTCTATCACTTGCTCATTAGCAAGCACTGTTGAGCAGCTTGGACACCAATTAACTGCTGCTTTTTTTTTGTAAGCCAAACCTTTTTCGTAGAATTTTAAGAAAATCCATTGATTCCATTTGTAATAATTTTCATCACATGTAATTACTTCTTTAGTCCAATCGTATGAGAACCCCATTTCTTTCTGTTGTTGTCTTATTGTATCGATATTCGTAAACGTCCATTTATCTGGAGTGATTCCATGCTGAATTGCTGCATTTTCAGCAGGTAAACCAAATGCATCGTATCCCATAGGATATAGAACATTATAGCTTTGCATTCTTTTATATCTTGCAAGTGCGTCTCCAATAGAATAGTTGCGAAGATGACCCATGTGCAGACGGCTTGAGGGATACGGAAACATTTCTAAGGCAAAAAATTTTTTCTTCTTGAAATCTTCTTTTACTTTGAAAATTTCTTTTTCTTCCCACTTCTTCTGCCATTTTTTGGCAATTTCGTTAAAGTCGACCATTTCAGAATAAGTTTTGTATTTTGGTTTTTAAATATTTTGTAAAGATTTAAATATTAAAATTAACATACAACTTCAACATCTAATTTCTCAAACATCTTATCAAAAGTAGCGATATATTGTATCTGTGCTAAATT
>CAZUWB010000023.1:0-11237 GCA_964623945.1 uncultured Methanosarcinales archaeon
CCTTAATCAGATTAAGCGAGGCTTCTGCAAGAACAAGGCTTGATGACAGAGTTACAAGAAAAGATGCAAAAAAAGCAATAGAGTTATTAGATTATTGCTTGATGCAAGTAGGCTTTGACAGAGAAACTGGAAAAATTGATATTGACAGAATAGCAACTGGAATAGCTGCTACGCAAAGAAGCCACATAATGGTGTTGAAAGATATAATTAGCGAGCTTGAGACTAAGCTTGGCAAGACAATTCCAATAGAAGATGTAGTTGCTGAAGCTAAAAATCGCGGCTTGGACGAAGATAAAGTTGAAGAGGCTTTGGAGAGATTAAAACGTTCAGGTGACGTTTACGAACCAAAACGTGGCTTCATAGGAAAACTGTAATTATGTAATTTGTTTTTTCATAAAATGCCAGAGCTGCAACAAGAAACTTTTCAAAAAAGGCAGATTGCGTATAAAGTTAAGATATCTGATATACTAGACAAGGGTTTTGCAAAAGATGAATTTTCTGCAGGATATATTAAATTAGATAAAGCTAATGTTTCGAGAGTTAATGTTATTGCTACTGTTGTTTATAAATCTGAAAGCTCAAATTATTCTACTGCAATCATTGATGATGGAACTGGAAAAATCTTGGTGAGAAGTTTTGAAAATTTTGATAAATTTTCTAAAATAGATGTTGGTGACACTATCCTAGCAATTGGTAAAATCAGGGAGTTTAATAATGAAAGATACATTATGCCTGAAATTTTTAAAAAAATAAATAATGTTGGATGGGTAAATGTTAGAAAACTTGAACTAGAAAATACAAAAATTAGTGATGATGTAAAAATTAAAGATAAGCGTTTAATTGCTGAAGTTTCTACAAATGTGAATGAAGAAATTTATTTGTTAATAAAAAGCCTTGACAAAGGAGATGGTGTGCCTATTGATGATGTTATCAGTAACTCAAATGATGTAGAAGCGGAAAATATAATAAATAAATTATTGGAGAATGGAGATGTTTTCGAGATAAAGCCCGGAAGACTGAAAATACTAGAATAAAACTGGAGTTACATAAACTTCTAAAAATGCCGCAGCTATAAGGAAACCTACTGCAATCAAAATCAGCTCTGAGAAGTCTACTAATATTGTAGAGAATTTTTCCGAATTAAAGTGCTTTCTTATCAATGCAACCGAGAGGATTCCGCCTGCCAACCCTCCATAAAAGTAAGCCACAATTTCTGGAATACCGTGCAAAGAGTATTTTAACAATCCGAGGGAAAATACATGAAAATAATTTCCAGCATCTAGAAGTCCTAAAGAATTTGTGTAATTGCTTATGTTAGACCTGATAAAGTTCCCAATTGCTGCCCCTATGACAGTTGCATTCCATGCCAAGATGAATATTGCTCCTGCTCCATAAACTAATGCAAACAGAATTGAAAAAGCCAAGACTTTAAAATTGTTGAAGAATATTTTCCAGAATATAGTTAAGTTGTGTATCACGTTTCCTGAGACCTGATTGTTTATTGATTGTATTGTGCCAACTTGCTTGTCGAAAAGGCTGTTTATTGTTGATGTTGGAAGCACAGCATACCACACAGCACAAGCAAATGTAATCCCTATGAACATGTACATAAAAAATGAAATTGCCTTGTTGTGCTCTTTTAATATTGCTGTTTCCTTGTCCATTATCATATCCTTGCTTTCTTCCAATTTCATTGTATTGTAGAATATTGGCAAAGCAGCCATAGTTATCATAAAAACCATAATTAAGCTTGCTTCACTCCTAAAAATCCAAAGAGAAAGAAATATACCTATGGTCGTGTACAAAAACCCGAGAAAGAACATTTGCCAAGGTTTTTGTTCTGCTTTAAAAGGGAACAGCAAAGATTCTACTACCATATCTTTTTCCTTAGTTGATTTATTTATATATTTTTTGAATTCATAAATGGGGCTAAATTTATAAACAAGTGGGCTTTCTTTATTTGTATGGATTATAAAAAAATGCTTGAAGAAACTAGAAAAACCCTTCCAGAAGCTGTTTTTCTTAAAGAAAGATTTGAAATACCTAAAGTGCTTGGGCATATACAAGGCAACCGGACCATAGTATCTAATTTTCTTCAAATAGCTTCTGCTTTAAGAAGAGACACCAACCACTTGCTCAAGTATGTGCTAAAAGAGATTGCTACTCCCGGCGAAATAAAAAAAAGCGGCGCGTTAATTCTCGGCACAAAAGTTCCTGCATCAAGAATCAATGAAAAGATAAGGCAGTATGCAAATGAATTTGTGCTTTGCTTTGAATGTGGCAAACCAGACACAAAAATAGAGAAGGAAGATGGATTGACTTACATGAAATGCACTGCTTGTGGTGCAAAGAATATTGTCAAAGCGAAGATATGAGAAAGGATTATATACTTATTTCTTTGATATAAAATTATGGGATTATTTTATAACAAATATGTTAGACTAACTTTGTTCTTATTAATAGGGGTTTTATTTGTTTCAATTAAAGGTTGTGATTATATTGATATAAGTTATGGCTTCCCGACAGTCCATTTAGTAAAAGCTAACTATCGGCTTTATAATGGAGAAAAGATATTAGAAAGAGGTAGCTCATATCTACTTAAATCTTCTTCAGCAAATTTAACGATAAATATTTTATCCATAGTAGTCTTTTGGTTTATTATTGAAAGATTAAGAAATTTCATCAGCTCCGACTATTTAAAAATTTTTGATAAATCGTATGGTTTAGTATTGTGGTATGTAGCATTGATATGTATTCTAATGTCTAATAACGATGTTTCGGAAGTATTTGAAGGTATATATTGGCAATTTCTTTTATTTCCTTCTGCTTATTTAGGTATCTTATTATTTGGAATATTTGATTATTTTGGGTCATTTAAATTAGTTGATGGTGAATTTACACTACCTTCATCATTAAATACTTATTATCCTGATAGCTTTGATTTAGTCGTGAGGGTTGGGTTATTTCTGTTTATGATTCTGCTCTTTCTTTTGTTATATGTCATACTATATGTTGTGATGGTGGGGCATAAAAGAAGAAAATAACTTTCACCCAAACCATCTATTCAAACCTTCTTGCTTGTCTTTTTCCTTTCCAAAAACCCCTTCAACTCTATTTTTTGTCAATTCTAATACTTGCTTTAGGTAAGGAGGCAAATTATATTTATTTGATAGTGATATGGCTGGTTCAAGATATTTTATTATTGCACCTTCTGAAACAGTAAATATAAGCCTGCTGCCGCATGCTAAACATTTGCCAGTTAAAGGTGGCCTTCTGTATTTTTCTGTGCATTTGCTGCATCTGAATTGTTGTGTAGAAAATTTCCTTAGATTTCCTTTTATATCCCTTAGAAGATGTTTTTCTATAACCAATCTTGCAACATCAGCTGCATCAACTGCTCTTATTTTGTCTGCCAATTCCATTTGCCCTTTTAATTTGTCTTCCATAGAAGGTATTGTCTTGTATGAAGAACATTTAATGCCATTGTTGATGTTATCAACTGGATGTGTATATCCAATTGCATCATAATGGTTTTCAGAATTTAATGTATTAACAAATCTGTCAATTTTGATATTCCATGGCAACTCATAATTCTGTGTTGCCTCATAGAATTCGATAGGATATCTGCTTACAACATCTAAATCAAACACCATATCATCTACTTCTGTTGGATTTAGAATAGATGTTAAAACCAATGGAGCGTCTTGAGTTGAACCTCTGGAATTTGGTAAAAATTGTCTTGAGAAATTAAGTAATGTATCCATCAAAAGCGTTACAGATGCTTCATCTCCATCACAATCTCTCCTAGTTGCTGCATGAAGAAGTGGATGAGCGTAAAACGCTTGAGTTTTAGAAAACCCTATTATTCTTCCAACAATGCCTGCTGATGTATGTGGCGCCAGCGCAACAACTAATTGTCCTATCAGATCTTTTTCCGACTTAATGTTGTAAAATTTTTCAAGATTGTATAATGAGCCTAATAAGTCATCAACAAATAAGCTTACATTATATAAAATTTTGTCTGCTCCGATTTCCGGAGCATCTTCGCATTTTGGTAGTATTACATCTTGGGGATACAATTCTAATGTTTGTTCCGGACTTGTTAGCTCTATGCCGTGAATATCCGTATCATAACCCATTTTTTTAATTTCCTCAACAGACGTTCCTATTTCTTTTGGAGTAAAATGTGTGATTGGTAATTGTGTCATATCGTATCTTGTGGTGCCATCTTTGTTTACAGGAATATCGTATTTTGCTCTTAAAATTCCTTTGGCAAAATGCTCAGGAATGTGATTTTTGCTTGATGTTCCCCTCACCCCCTTGATTAAATCAGGGTATTGTTGCATGTTTATTTTTTCAAGTATATTCTTGAAATAATGATTTATGTCAAGTCTTTGAGTTTTGTATTGAACTAATTGGCCATGTCTGCATTTTTCGCCTTCAACTAAGCCACATACATTGCAATAACCTGTTTTTTTTGTTTTTGTATTGCATTGCTCACATACACTTAGAATTGTTTCTTTGTTGCATTCACTGCAGAAGTACGTTGGAAATTCTGCTTCTACATAACCAATTTGCATAGCACTTTGGAAAGATCTTAATTTACCCCCTTCTTTTCCTACAGGAAATAGTGTATGTGGATCACCATCTAGCTTTCTTACTTTTGCTTTTTCTGGCCTACCCATTCTTGCACCTATAAAAATCCCAGACTTATCTCTAAGTTTTATCCTAGAGTTAGAATTTATTATTTCAATAATATCTTCATTTTTAGAGATTTTAAATTTTTCATAAAAATTCTTTTCATCTATTTTGAATATTGCTTGTAATACTTCAGCATCTCCATTCTCTATTATTGTATATTCATTATTGATAAAAATGTGAGGCACACCAATCAATTCCAGCAATCTTTTTCCATATTCATTCTTTGAGAGAATAATTTTATCAACATTGGCTCCTTCAAATTCAACCTTTGCTTGCGTGAACCAATTGAGCAATTCTAGAAAATCGTCTCTTGAGATTGTTTTCCAGTGATAAGTATAGGATGGATGTAATGGAACATCTAGAGTTTTGCTTAATGCTATTGCTGCCCTTGCATCCGGTATCCAAAAGAAATAGTTTTTGATTAATTTCTCCAGATATTCTTGGTCTAGATTTGTTAATTGTGACAATTTATAATAATCCAATGATCCAAACAAATTAACCATTGCCTTTTCAACTTCAAGCGACCACCACTCTTCACAATAACCAGCTGGCACTAACGTATGTGCCCTGTTGAAAAAATCACCATAGCTAATTAGTATGTCTCCTAAGAAAAGTATCTCTTCTATTGAATTAGAAACTTGCTTTGCCTTTTGTTCATTATTAATCCTGACAACACTTTTATCTTTTAATTTTACAATTGGACCTTCTATTGAGTCACATGCACTTATAGCTGTTGCCTTTCCAGGTCTTTCAACCTTTAGTTGAGTGCCTATTGCTATGTATTTGTTTAGAATTATCATAGTAGCTGGGTTGATTGCCGATGCAGAGTACCCTGAAGTTCTGCACCTCCCATATCTTAAGCGTAACCCTCCGGTGGATAATGGATGCGACAAAACAGGCCTGCCAGCGACAAGATCTTGTATGTAAGTGTAAACGGGCCCAATTTCTTTTTTTGTATATCTTTCTTTTAATCCTTTTTGCAAATGCACAAATTCTTGCAAAAAACCCCATTGCTCTAGATTAAATTCCTTGCTCCATTTTTTTATTTGGCTCCATACTTTAACGGCTTTTTGTGTGATGCATTCACCTACAACCAAGCAAGGCCCGCTTCTTATTCTATTTGTTTCTATTCTTTCTATATCCTTGTAATTTGAAACTTCTATATCTTCCGATGCATCACCATCAATTTGGACAGGCAAGTTGCTTACAATAAATCTTATTTCTTTTTCGCTGGGTAGATATTGAAGGTTAGTAACTCTTTCATGATAATCATAAAGCTCTGTTACCATTCTTCTTATTTCTTTTTCTGTTGGGTCGTAAGTATAATAACCCATATTCTTTCTTATATAGTCTGCTATGATGACACTCACAGTTCCTGCTGTTCCACCAGCACTCCTTATCGGCCCAGAATACATCAAAGAAAAATATTCTTTTCCATCAATCCTTTTTTTGAATTTTATTCCTACAAATCCTTCCAAAGGTGAAGCAACAATCCCCAGTGTTAAGTAAGCTAATCCTATTCTGATGCCTGTTTCAATGGCTTCTTTTTGCGTCTCAAATTTGCAGAATTTTTGCTGTGTTGTTTCTAAAGATATTGTGAGAGCAACTCTCCAGTCTAATTTTCCATAAATATCTTCAAGTTCTTTGATTCTTTTTGGAATGCCACAATTTGTCAGCTGAGGGGCTGCTACACTGACTAATCCCTCGACACGCTCTGCCATGTTCTTAGCAAGAGGTATATTTACTGTTTCTTCAGGGTCGTAGCCTTTTGATCTTGCTTTGTTTGCAATTTCATAAGCAGCATCAATTTTTTTTGTTATGTCGTTTATGTATTCTTTGTTTATCATTTTTACTGGCCGAATTTCAGGATTTTTACTTCTCTGGTTTTTAAGTTTACAATTGGGACTCTGCTTGGTTCTGGGTTGTGCCCGACTTTTTCTTGAAAAATTGTTTTGCTCTGCCAGCAGCTTCCGCAGATTAAAGTTGTGTTTCTGTAATTTGCTGTCACAGACTTGTGTATATGCCCGCTGAGAAAAAAGTCCGGAACTTTTTCAATAACCAATGGGTCTTTTTTTGTGTCAGGCACATAAAGTGTGCTTAGGTGTGTTGGCGCTAAATGCCTTCTCTTCAATAAAAATTTCATTATTAAGTCTGCTCTGTCATAACCTCCTTGGTTTCTTAATGTGTCCACTTCTGCGACAAAATAATCAAAAGAATAACCATGATACATCATCACATCGAACCCATTAAAGTTATTTGAAGAGTGAATATTAACTAATGATGGGTTTGAAACCATTATAACATTATTCAACTCATATATTGGCTTGGCAAAATCCTTTGATAATGGTGGTTGTGGTTCGGAAATTCTCAAAGCGTCGTGATTTCCTGGGCAAATGATTAAAGGTATATGTGATGGTATTTGTTTTAGAAGCTCTGCGCATTCTTTATATTGCTGGTGGATGTCTTTGGTTATTAATTCCTTGTCTTGCTCTGGATAAACCCCACATCCATCCACTAAATCTCCTGCAATAAAAATATATTCTACATTTTTAGCTATATGCCTTTGCTGTTCATTCCCCATATCTCCATTAATCCACTTAAGAAATTTCTCAAAGTCATCTGGCAAAAATTTTGAAGAGCCGACATGCATGTCTGACAAAAATAGAGCGTATTTTTCCTCTTCGGATTTTTTAAGCTCTTTGTTTGTTGGTGTATCCGGCCAGAGGATATTGTTTGCAAATACAAACGATTCAATGCTTACTCCAACAACACCAATTATTTCATCCAAAACTATGTCTTTTGCTTCCTTGAACAGTGCTGGTTTGTTTTTATTAACAAGCACTTTTATTTGCCCAGTTGGATCTTCCAAAATAAACAGCAAGTTGCCATTTTTTGTGGTTTGTTTATTGCTTACAATTCCGATGATGGATAGGTTCTCCTTTTCTTTCTTGTTTGTTATTTTACTGATAGAAACCGTATTTCTCAGTTCTTGCCGCTGCTTCAAAATTTTTTCAATTGCCTTGTAGCGATTATTAAAATAATCAACAAAATCTTGCGGCTCTCTTTTTTTTGGCACATCTGTGTAAGAAGTGACAATCTTGACTTTGTCTTCACTTTTTGCTTCTATTTTTATGGGTGTTGTGTCTTCAATCAGTTTATTTAAATCCAAAACAATTTCTTCGTTGATTGTTTTTGTTTTTAACAGGTCAAATATTCTAGAAATCTTCTCATCATCATTAATTTCTTTTAATATATCTGAGCTTACCAAAATGTTGTTTTTCAAAAAAATTTCGATAATTTCCTGTTTTTTTTTTATAAGTTCTTGCATATTAAATATGTATGTTGTCTTCGAGAATATTTTTTATTCGAGGTAATATTGTGTTTGGTATTTCTAATGAGATATCTCGGGTTCTGCCGTATCTGCCTTTTGATATTACCTTAGCATTGACTATGCCAAGCATGTCGAACTCTGAAATTATGTCTGAAATTCTTCTCTGTGTTAAAATGCTCGTGTTTGTTTTGTTGCATAATGATTTGTATACTTCATAAACTTCTCCTGTGAATAAGTTATTGTTTGTGTTTGGCTTGATTGATAGAATTGAGTAAAGCACAAGCTGGTATTGTTTTGGTTGTGTTGTTACAATATCAATAATTCTGTCCCTGTCTATTTTTTCTTCTGCTTCGTCTACATTCTCAATTACAACCTTTTTTATGTTTTTCCTGTCAGCAACTTCGCCAGCAACTCTTAAGAGTTCTAAGGCCCTTCTTGCATCCCCGTGATCGCGGGCGGCATACGCAGCACATTTTTCTACAACTCCGTGTTCTAAGGCGTCTTTAACAAAGGCTTGCTCTGCTCTTTGTTTTAGAATAGCTTGGATTTGCAAGGCGTTGTACGGTGGGAATACAATTTCTTCTTCAGAAAGGGATGACTTAACTCTTGGGTCAAGGCTATCAACAAACATGATGTCGTTTGATATTCCAATCAAAGATATTTGTGAATTTATATTTTCTTCGTTGATTCTTGTGAGATTATAAAGTATATTGTCGCCTGTTTTGTTGATGAGTTGGTCTATTTCATCTAAAATAAGGATAAAATTTTGTTTTTCTTTGTTTAACGCTTTCAAAAATGTTTTGTATACCTCCTCTGTTGGTAATCCGGTTGGGGGGATTGCTTTTCCAAGCTCTCTTGCTAACTGCGCTATTAACCTATATTCTGTGTCTGTGCTTCTCTTTAGCTTGCAGTTTATGTATAAAACTCTTAAAGGAATGTTTTCCCTTTCTGCTATTTTGGTTAGTTTCTGTGTTGTGTGCCTGACTGTTAATGTTTTTCCTGTTCCTGTTTTTCCATAAACAAAAAGATTAGATGGTTTGTCTCCTTTTAAGGCCGGTGCAAGTATATTTGCTATTTGTTTTGTGTGGTCTTCCCTGTAAAGAACCGTTTCTGGTGTATAAGAGCTTTGAAGTACTTTTTTATCAAAAAAGACGCTTTCTTTCCTTATAAATACCTCAAAAAACGTTTCCAACCCCTTTTCAACCATGAATTTCCAAAAGAAACAAAGGTATTTAAACATTTTCTTTATTTATATATCCCCTTCATTTCCTATGGAAAATTTATATTATATATTAATTAAGTATTTATTTATTATTTTCTATATAGAAATAAATTGAGTTGATATATAACAACAAACAATAAAAACAACATTTCTAATAGAAGAAAAGGTGTGGGTTTTGTGTTATTTATTACTATACAATAACGAAAACCAAAACCTTTTTAAAATATATATACTTACCTTAACCAATGTTCGGTGTGCAAATAGAAAAACAACTTAAAAACCTAGGTTTGAATAGCTACGAAGTCAAAATCTGGACTGCTCTGCTCAGCAGAGGGTTTTCTACAGCAGGAGAGCTAAGCGATATAGCTAATGTTCCAAGATCAAGAAGCTATGATGTTCTGGAATCTTTAGAAAAGAAAGGATTTGTGATAATGAAATTAGGAAAGCCAATAAAATACATAGCTGTTCCTCCTAAAGAAGTAATTGAAAGGGTAAAGAAAAATGTTCAGGATTATGCAAAGGAAGAAGTTAAAAAGTTAAGTGATTTAAGAAATACTGATATTATAGATGAGTTAAGTGCTTTGCACACACAAGGTGTAGAGTTAGTGGAGCCTGCTGATTTAAGTGGCTCTTTAAGGGGAAGGCATAACTTGTATAATCACATAGAGTATATGCTGAAGAAAGCGGAAAAAAGTGTTTTTATATCAACAACACCGAAAGAATTTGTTGGTTTAGTTGAAAATTTTAAGCCGTTATTCGAAAAGCTGAAAAAGAAAAATATTGAAATAATAATATCAACACAAATAAACAACACAATTAAAAGATATGTAGATGGAGCCAAAAAATTTGCTAGAATAAAACACACATACAACAAAGCAAGGTTTTGTATTGTTGATAGAAAAGAGATTATATTTATGATTTTAGATGATAATGAAGTACATCCAACTTATGATGTTGGCATTTGGGTTAGCACACCTTTAGCTAAAGATTTAATTAATATCTAAATCAACAAGAATATTTAAATAAAAAACTCGTTTTTTATTGTGCATGTTTGGTGGTAACAAAGATTACCAGTTCTTTATTATTATTTTTGTGCCAGCCATAATAATATCAATTTTTCACATATTCTTCAGACAAGACACAGAAGCAAATTTCAGTGAGATTTATTTTCCTGAGCCAGACTTATGCCTAATAACGTATTTTTAGGGGAAAAACACAACTTCACTTAACTTGATAAAAAACAACGAAAACAAACTAGCAACTTATGAGTATAATATCAAAATTCTCGCTAAGAAATTTCTTGTGAAAAACTCTTCTGTGATTGGTGTTATAATTACAAATGAAAAAACTCTTACTAATAAAAAAGTGTTGCCTTCTGGCACATACGAAGTTGCTCCAAATATAGGATAATAACCTTCGAGTAAAACCCAGAATAAAAAATTATAAGCATATTAAAATTGAAATCATATCAAACTTTAATTTAAACTTACAGAATTTTTAAATAAAAACAGAAGTAATAATAAGACAGCAACTCTAGCAACTAATAAATAATTATTGGTAATTAAAGGAATGTTAATAACACACACCAAAAAAGGTATGATATAATAGTACATATAACCAATAAAAAATCATTTGTTTATAATTTTTGTTAAAATCTGACTAATCAAAAACCTTTATAAATTATCAACTCTAATTAACTACAAATGATAAGAAAAGCAGAAAGCGTAGAATTGCTGAGGATTAATAATTTAACAGTAATATTAGGAGGCAAAGTTATTATAGAAAATGTTAACATTAATGTCAAAGAAGGAGAAATGCTTGGGTTGGTTGGAGTTTCTGGTGCTGGTAAAACAACCTTACTTAACTCAATAATTGGTTATTACAAAATAGCCAAGGGCAATATTTTATATAATTCAGCTCGGCAAAAAAAATTTGTTGCCATCTTGGATAAATTAGGGGGTTTTAAAGGATTATTTGGTTTTT
>CAZUWB010000024.1:0-11070 GCA_964623945.1 uncultured Methanosarcinales archaeon
ATACTTGTTTTCCATAGCCCGTTTTCTTCAAATGCAAAATGCCTTCTCTAATCAACTCTTCTGACATTTCCTTTGTCCTGCCTTTCATATCGGGTTGGAAGCCTTTTTGAAGATTGCCCAGAGCGGTATGGCTATGCTCAAATTTTCCTTTACGAGTTAATTTATGCAATATTTTGCCTTTAATCTGCTCGTCTGTCCACATAACAAGTCCACCAAAATAGACTTTGAACAGTAAAATTTATATACTTTTCTGTCAACAAATGTTCCAATGGAAGAAAAATCGTTATTGCTAAGCCTAACGGGAGATATGCCTCTATTCAAAATAGTTGACTTCCTGCTGGACAATAAAGGAATGGATTTCAGCAAGACAGACATTGCAAGAGGAGCTGAAATTTCCAGAGCATCGGTATTTAACTATTGGGCAGAAATTGAAAAACACGGCATTGTAAAAACAACAAGGAGTTTTGGCAAGACAAAGTTATACACATTAAACAGCAAGAACCCAGTAACACAGAAAATTATTGATTTGGAAAAAACATTGATTGCAGAAGCTTTAGAAAAAGCAAATAAGAAAGAGATTATTGTTCAACACTGATTTTTTCTAAAACAGAAAAAGTTTGACAACAGTCAAAGGCAATATTCCATTCTAATCAAGGCTGGCCTTCAACGCTGCAATCAAATTCTCTTCCTTCTTTTCTTTCTTTTCTTCTTTCTTTATCTCTATGACTTCGCCTTTTGCAGCCTTCTTAAGCATTTTTGCCATTTCTTCAGCAAAAGTATCCTTGAATTGCTTCAAATCCAGCTCTTCCTTGTAAAGCTTGTTGATAAGCTCTTTTGCAAGCTCCATCTCCTGCTTCTGCATCTTTGGAGCGCTTTCAATGTTGTCAATATCAGCTATGTTTCTTATCTCGTATGGGTAATTCAAAGTTGTCAGCAGCAGCCCTTGCTTGTAGGACATAATTGCGCATACATACTCTTTTTCGCGCATGACAAATCTTCCTAATGCTGTTCTTGCGGTTGCCTGCAAAACTTCCCTGAACAGGAAATAGGTTTTTTCCTTCTCCTTTGAAGGTCCTATGAAATAATGGCTGTTAAAATATATAGGGTCTATTTGCTGCTGATCTACAAACTCGACAATGTCTACAGTTGATGATTTTTCCGGCTTTATTGACTGGAGCTGTTCGCCTGTGGGGACAAAAAATTTTCCTTTTGATATTTCAATTCCCTTGACAATCTCGCTCCATGGAACTTCCTTTCCGGTTTTTTCCGAGATTCTTTTGTACTTTATCGGGCTGTTTGTTTTCTTGTCAAGCATCCTGAAGCTGAATGACTTGCTTTCTACAGCAGAATACAGCTTTACCGGAATATTAACAAGCCCAAACGAAATTGAGCCGTTCCAAATTGATTTCATGACTGTGGATATAGATTTGGGTTATTTAAAGGTTTTGTGGTTTTTGTTTTTGTTTGCCAATAACTTTAAATAAAATAATAATTAACATTTGATAATATGAAAAACAAGGAAATAGCAAAGATATTCAGGAACATGGCTGTGCTTCTCGAGATTAAAGGAGCTCTCATTTTCAAGATAAGAGCTTATGAGAGGGCTGCCCTGACTTTGGAAAATTTGGAGGAGGATGTTGAGGATTTATACAAGCAAGGCAATTTGGATGGCTTAGCAGGAATAGGGGAAAAGCTGAAGGAGAAAATAATTGAATATATCAAAACTGGAAAAATACAAAGTTATGAGGATAAAAAGAAAAAAATTCCGGTGGATGTTGAAGAGCTAGATAAAGTTGCTGGCATGGGACCAAAAACAATTCTCAAGCTTTACAGGCGCCTAAAAGTTAAAAACATGAAGGATTTGGAAGATGCCGCTAAAAAGCAGAAAATAAGGGCAATAAAGGGACTAGGCCCAATTGTTGAGCAAAATATATTGAAAAACATACAGTTTGCAAAAACTTCAAGCGAAAGGTCTCTCTTAGCGGATGTATTGGTTATTTCAGAAAAAATAAAGGCAGAGTTGGAAAAGCTAAATGGTGTCGAAAAAATTGAAATTGCCGGTTCTTTAAGAAGAAGAAAAGAAACAGTAAGGGATATTGATGTTTTAATTGCATCAAAAAACCATTCCAAAGTCATTGATGCTTTTACAAACCTTCATGGCGTCCAAAGAGTTCTTGCAAAAGGCCAGACTAAAAGCTCGATAAGAATTGAGGGCATTCAGGCTGATTTAAGAGTTGTTGATGAAAAAATATTCGGCGCTGCTTTGCTTTATTTCACTGGAAGCGTGCAGCACAACATTCACTTGAGAAAGATTGCAATTAAAAAAAACATGAAGCTATCTGAATACGGGGTTTTTGACAAGGAAACAAACAAGCTTCTTGCAGGAAAAACAGAAGAGGAATGCTACAGAAAACTTGGCTTAAGGTATATTGAGCCGGAGATAAGGGAAGATACAGGTGAAATAGAAACTGCAATGAAAAACAATCTGCCAAAGCTGCTTGAAATAGACGATATAAAAGGGGATCTGCAGATGCACACAAAATACAGTGATGGCAATAATTCAGTCCTTGAGATGGCGCAAGAGGCAGAGAAACTCGGGCATGAATACATCTTAATCACAGATCATTTGGGAAAAGCTGGCATGGGAAATGCAATGGATGAAAGCAAGCTTCATGAGCAAAAAAAGGAAATTGAGGAAGCAAGCAAGAAAGTCAAGATAAAAATATTGCAAGGCGCAGAAGTCAATATACAAGCAGATGGAAGCATTGATGTAAGCGATAAGCTCCTGAAGGATCTTGACATTGTAGTTGGCTCGATACATTTTGGCTTTAAGAAACCAAAAGATATTAACACAAAACGCCTTATGAAAGCAATGGAAAACGAGAATGTTGACACCATAGGCCATCCGACCGGAAGGCTTCTGAATGAAAGGCCTGGTATGGAACTTGACTTTGATGAAATTTTAGACAAAGCAAAAGCGACAAAAACAATTCTTGAAATAAACGCTTTGCCAAAAAGACTTGATTTAAGCGATATTCTAATAAAGGCAGCAGTCAAATCAGGAGTTAAGCTTTCAATAGGCACAGACTCCCATGATTCAGTTATGCTCAAAAATTATATTCTGGGAGTTTACACAGCAAGAAGAGGCTGGGCAAAAAAAGAGGATATAATAAATACAAGAAGCTTGAAGGATATGTTAAGGATGTTGAAGAAATGAAGTTAGACAAATAAAACAACCCACAATCTTTTTATATAAG
Source organism: uncultured Methanosarcinales archaeon (assembly GCA_964623945.1). Lineage (GTDB taxonomy): Archaea > Nanobdellota > Nanobdellia > Woesearchaeales > GW2011-AR4. The sequence goes on from CAZUWB010000024.1 coordinate 3,258, forward strand.
TTAGAAATTAAACTTATTATGATAAACGTCGCAATTAATGGTTTTGGTCGCATAGGACGCTTAGTTCTTAGAGCAGGCATAAAAGACAAGAATATAAACTGGGTTGCTGTGAATGATGTTACTGATGCAAAAACTTTAGCGCATCTTTTCAAGTACGACTCTGTCCACGGAAAATATGAAGGCAAAGTAGAGCATACAGAAGATTCTTTGATTATTGATGGAAAAAAAATAAAAGTTTTATCAGTTTTAGACCCTTTGAAATTGCCATGGAAAGAAATGAATGTCAATGTTGTTGTTGAGAGCACAGGCAAATTTACTGATAAGGAAGGCGCGCAGTTGCACTTAAATGCAGGCGCAAAAAAAGTTTTGATAAGCGCTCCTGCAAAAAACCCTGACATTACAATTGTGATGGGTGTAAATGAAAAAATGTATGATAAAAACAAACATCATATCGTTTCAAATGCTTCTTGCACAACAAATTGCTTAGCACCTGTTGTAAAAATACTACATGATAATTTTGGAGTTAAAAGAGGATTTATGACGACAATACATGCCTATACAGCAGATCAAAAATTGGTTGATGCGCCTCACAAAGACTTAAGAAGAGCAAGGCATGCTTCTGTTTCAATAATACCAACAACAACTGGTGCAGCAAAAGCAGTTGCCGAAGTTATTCCAGAACTCAAAGGCAAACTTGATGGGTTAGCATTCAGAGTTCCAGTTGCCTCTGGCTCTGTTACAGATTTTGTTTGTGAACTGGAAAAAAGTGTTACAAAAGAAGAAATCAACAAAGTTTTTAATGAATCATCTAAAAAATTAAAAGGTATTTTAGAATACACTGCTGATCCAATAGTTTCAGTCGATATAATAAAAGACCCTAATTCTTCAATTTTTGATTCCGAGCTAACTAATGTGATTAATGGAAATTTTGTAAAAGTAGTTGCGTGGTATGACAACGAATGGGGCTTCAGCGAGAGAATGATTGATGTGATTAAACTAATTGGGAAGTGAATTTATAATAATCAAAAACAATTAAAAACATTCTTTATTTCTCAAATATTATGTATCAAATCAAACAAATACCAGAAGACTTCATAGTAAAAGAAATAAGTGGTATAAAAATTGAAGTTAATGGACAATACACATATTACCTCCTCAAAAAAATAAACTATACAACAATCAATGCACTTCAAATTCTATCAAACAAATTTGGAATTCCCTTAAAAAATTTTGGCTTTGCAGGAAATAAGGACAAAAATGCAATAACCGAGCAGAAAATATCAATCTTCAGAGGAAGCAAAAACCTTGAAAATATTAAATTCAAAAATATTAAATTAAAATATTCAGGCAATGGAAAAGAGCCTATTTCTTTAGGTGATTTAAAAGGTAATAAATTTATAATAACATTAAGAAACTTGAAAAATACTGAAACTGAAAAAATAAAATCAATTGAAAACAAAAAAATAAAAATTCCAAATCTTTTTGGTCCACAAAGATTCAGCAAAAACAACCATTTAGTTGGCAAATCAATAATAAAAAGAGATTTTAAGAAAGCAATTGATTTAATATTGGAAAATAATGGTATCTTAGAAGAACAAATAAGGGAATATCTCGAAAATAATAAAAATAATTTTATTGAAGCATTGAGATTAATCCCATTAAAGACTAGAAAAATGCTTGTTCATTCTTATCAATCATTTTTATTTAATAAAATTGTTAATGAATATTTAAAAAACAGTAATTCAAAAAATATTAAAATTCCAATTATTGGATTCAATTTTGAAATAAAAAAAATAAAAGATAACACACTAAAAAATATAATAAAAAATATTCTAGATGAAGAAAAAATAAATTCCAGAGATTTCATAATAAACCAAATACCAGAACTTACTTCTGAAGGCAGCTTTAGAGATTTATTTTTTAAGTTAAATTTTAAAATTTTAGAAATTGGTAATGATGAATTAAATAAAAACAAACAAAAAGTAAAAATTAGTTTTGCATTGCCAAAAAGCTGCTATGCAACAACCGCTATTGAGTTTATTTTCCAATGGCTTTTACAGCAGCATCAAAAACCTCTTTTGGTTTTTTAGAAGCGTTAATATCTATTAGCAATTTTTTCTTTTTGTAATATTGTATTAAAGGCGATGTTTCTTCTTGATATACTTGTATTCTTTTTCTTACAGTTTCAGGCTCGTCATCTTTTCTTTGAATAAGGCTGCTGCCGCAATTGTCGCATATATTCTTCTTTTTCGGCTTCATTGTGATTAAGTTATATAGAGTTCCGCACTTGCCGCAAACCCTTCTTTGGGTAAGTCTTCCAACAATTGTCTCTTCAGAAGCGACTAAATTCAAGACAAAGTCTATCTTTTTCTTTAATTTCCACAGGACATTCTCTAGAAATTCTGCCTGCTCAGTTGTCCTAGGATAGCCATCAAGGATAAATCCATTTTTGTAATTTTCCTGCTTCAGGGCTTTTTCAATAATCTTGTTTACAACACTATCAGGAACTAACAAACCTTTCTCGACATACTGTATAAGCTCGCTGTTGCCGCCTTTGATTTCGTCTCTGAAAATATCACCTGTAGAAATATGCGGAATCTTATATTTATCAGCAAGCATGTCTGATAAAGTGCCTTTGCCAACCCCTGGTGAGCCAAATATCACTAGTTGCATTCTAACCCAAATAGCCTAAATCTTCTTTTATATCCACTTCTTTTTTCCAAGAATCTTTCATCTTTTTTACATAAAAAAGCAGTTCTTCCTTAAGCGGTTTCCACTCACTAAAAAATTTATTTATGAATTCTGCCTCTTCAATTTCATTGCGCTTCAAAGAAACCTCTATGGATTGCCTATTAAAACTCATCAATTTCCTGTATAAATCATACATCTGCTTTTTTTCGTATTCATCAAAATACCTTGTTTCATGCATAGCATAAAGGTTTGATGTGTCTGGCTGCAAATTCTCCTCTATCACAGTTGTGTAAAAGTCAAGCTTTTCAGCAATTCTTCTTATGATATTTCTAATCAAAAAGTTTGTTTCCTCTAAATCGCTCAACTCAAACTCAAAATCAATTTCCTTAAATTCAGGAAGCTTGAATTTTTTCCTTAGTTCGCTGTATTGTTTTTCTATTTCGCTTGCCATATAATTAATTCAGAAGAAATTTATTTTTTGGTTGTTAAAGGAGTGCATTCTAAAGACCTTACAATATCAAATAAGCCTTGCATTTTTTGCCGGGACTTCACATCCCCTAAAGGCATTAAATTTTTTAGATTGATTAGAAGTCCTGTTGGTGTCAAAGTTTCTTCTATAGCAACATCAATTGTACCATCTAGACTAAAATCTGGATCTACATAATTAATATTCCCATCCTGAAGAAGTTTCCCATAAGATTTCCCATCCTTCTCGGGAAACCCTAAATAGAAAGCTAATGCTGAATTTTCTTGTTTTGGTCTGTACGTGTCTAAGATAATTTCCGATGGATTGCCTAGACTACTCATGGCTTCAGGGTATTTCTCTCTCAATTTATTAACATCACACTCAATTCGATAAGAATTCAGGCCATAATTCTTCATTTGTGTACCACTTCTAATTACATAATCTGCAACATCTTTAACCTGAGATATATCAGCGGCAACAGCACTAGAAGTCAGCAACAATCCAGCCAATGGTCCAGTAACATAAGGCCTCAAATCTTTAATCATTGTATACAACCTTTTCTTAAGTAATATACCATCTTTTAAATAGTTATTGATATAAGCCTCCGGAGGAAATTGCATCCTCGACCTGCAGATCACTTACAATTCGATACAAGTCTGCCGCAATAGCTACTATGCTACGGAGGCATTAAAGCATATTGAGATTAAAAAGTTTATTTAAATAAGTTTTGAATTATAAATAGGCGAGGTGAGCGATGTGTACAAACAGCATTGAGATGAGCGAGCGAAAGAGTTGTTTGCGAGCACGCAAACTCGCGTGCATATCGAGCTCTCGCATGTCACACGAGCACTATATTTTGCCGAAGGCGGATTAAAATATTAAAGAAATTTAATATTAAAAATTCTATTTCATTCCTCATAACCATAAGTTCTTGCAAAGAACGGCTCTGGAACAGGCACAAAAGTCCTTAACTGCAAGTATTGTTTTACCTTGGCTTGGATTCTGTAAGCATCGCGCCAAAGCTCTTTCTCTCTCTTCTCAACTTCTGAATGTATTATTCTCTTTTCGTAAATTGGCTTCATGTATTTCAAAAACCAGTGCTTCTCCCATTCACCGCTGTAATCTGATTCTATTTTAGCCCTGAAAAACAGTTCTATCTCGCCATTTTGGGCAGTCATTTTTTTGCCCTGATTAACAACCTCAACATTCTGTAAATATACTACATGAGCATCTATGTCAAGAAAATTCTTAAAATAGCTGCTGTACTTTCCTTCAGGAAACTTCTGCGCGCGCCACCAGAACCATAATTCTTTGCCTCCTCTATGAATGCCTCTCTGATAGACATTCTCAGAATATAAAGTCTCTATATCAGCATGATCTGATTCACCATCTTTCCCTCTCCAACCTTCTTCAAGCAACAATTCATGAAGCATTATATATAAATTCCTCAAAGAGAAAACATCTCTGTACTTTACTCTGAACTCTGGAATAGAAGCGATAACTGTCATGTCAATTTTCATTGAAAAATGTATTTATAAAGATTTCGATTTTGGTCATTTTTTAGTCAATTGTGAGCGGGTAGATGAGCGAGCGAAAGAGTTGTTTGCGAGCACACAAACTCGCGAGCATATCGAGCTCTCGCATTTCACTGAGCTCACTCGCATTTGACTATTTTAGGAAAATTTTTATTGTAACCGATGTTCTAATGCTATAATGTTAGTAGGAATAGTTGGAAAGGCCAATGTTGGTAAGAGCACATTCTTTAAAGCAAGCACGCTTGCTGATGTAGCCATTGCACCATACCCCTTTACTACAATTGCTAAAAATGAAGGCGTGGGATTTGTGAGTGTTGATTGTGTTGACAAGGAATTCAACATTAAATGCAAACCAAGATTTGGGTATTGCATCGATGGCATTAGATTTGTGCCTGTGGAATTGCTTGATGTTGCTGGCTTAGTTCCTGGAGCACATGAAGGCAAGGGCATGGGTAACCAATTTCTCGATGATTTAAACCAAGCAGATGTTCTTATACATATTATAGACGTCTCAGGCTCAACAAACGAAAAAGGCGAGCCAGCTCCGGCTTTAAGCTACGATCCATCTAATGACATAAAGTTTCTTGAGCACGAGCTTGACATGTGGTATTTAAGATTGATAGAAAAAGGCTGGGACAGGTTTGCAAGAACTGTCAATCAAGAGAAACCTGAGCTGAATAAGGCAGTAGCAAAACAGCTTAGCTCTTTGAGAGTGACTGAAAAATTGATAGAAAATGTAATTCAAAAATTAAAGCTTGACATAGATATAATGAAATGGGACAAAAATGCTCTAGCCACAGAATTTAGGAAGGCTACAAAACCAATGCTCATTGCGTGCAACAAAATAGATGTTAAAGGTGCTTATGAAAATTTTGAAAGGCTAAAGAGCGAATTTCCGCATTACTTGCTTGTGCCATGCAGTGCAGAAGCAGAATTGGCTTTGCGTGAAGCATCGAAGCATGGTTTAATAAAATATGCGCCAGGCGACAACAATTTTGAAATCATAGATGAACAAAAATTAAATGAAAAGCAAAAAAATGCCTTAAATTTCATAAGAACAGAAGTGCTTGAAAGATTTGACTCAACAGGAGTTCAAAAAGTACTTGATGTAGCATTTTTTGAATTGTTAAGGCATATTGCAGTTTATCCAGTGGCAACTAATAAACTAACAGACAAAAATGGGAATGTATTGCCAGACTGCTTTTTAGTACCAAAAGACATAACAGCTTTAGAATTTGCATTCAAAGTTCACACAGATATAGGCAATAATTTCGTAAAAGCAGTTGATCAAAAGACAAAGCTTATTGTTGGTAAAGAGCACAAATTAAAGCATCTGGATGTTATAGAGATTATCACAAGCAAATAATCATTAATTTTATAAATCTATATCAAAAACTTATATTTGAATGTGATCATGCGAACGTTGTCACATGCAACTTTGTGCGTCGGTGGTCTAAACATTAAGCAATGGGACTATGGCTATGACTGCGGCCTTCCATTATAGGCAAGAAGTCAGCCGCGTGTCCGGGAAATATTAAGCTAAAAGCTTGATATTCGGAAATTCAAATCCCGGCCGACGCATTCTTATTTAGAAAAAGCTTATTTCTTGATTTCAGTAATTGTCTTTCTGGTTGGTGTTTTTGTTTCAGTAATTATCCTTCTAGCAGTTATTGTCTTTTTTATTATTTTCCTTGGTGTTTTTCTCTTAATGACTTTCTTTTTTGCTTTTTTTCTTTGCACTTTTTTCCCAGATATCTTTCTGTTTATAGATACAATATTTTTTCGCTGTTTTTTTAATTTTGTTTCGAGTTCAATGTCTTTTTTATTAACAGTTCTTAACTTACGTTTAATAAGATTTTTGAGCTTTTTAATGTCTTCTTGAGTGATTTTGATTGAAGAACTAAGCTGCTTGTTTTTCAAATCTTGAGTTTTTGACTTAGCTAAAATCCTTTTTATTGACTCATTACTAATCGATATATCCTTTGCTATCTTTTGGTTTTTAGAAGACACAAGACCTAAACTATTTTTGAAAGAGTTTATCAAAACTGCCAAGTTTCCAACAGAATCGCTTATGCCGCTGATTTTGGATTTAATGAGTGAATTATTTTCCTGCTCTAAATTTATCTCGGATGATAATTTCTCAATTGATTTCTGCAAATTTGATAATTGGCTGTCAAGCGCAGAGATTAATGATTCAACAGAAGCAAGCCTATTGTTCATATGTTCATTGTTTATATGAATACTTGAAATGTCTGCCCTAACAAGTCTAAAAGACTCCACTGTTTTTCTCTTATGAATTAAAAAGTCCTGTCTTAGCCCCATTTATACCACTCTATAATAGCAAAAATTATAAGGGTATTTAAATGTTGTGTTTTTAAACCATTTAATCAACTTTATAAATAAATATCATTTATTTCATTATATGACAAGCATAATAATCCCAACATTGAATGAAGAAAAGTACCTGCCTAGATTATTGGATTGCATCAAAAAACAAAGCTATAAAGATTATGAGATTATTGTAGCAGATTCAAATTCAAAAGACAGGACAAAACAAATAGCAAAAAGATATGGCTGCAAAATTGTGAAAGGAGGAATGCCTGCCAAAGGCAGAAATAACGGGGCAAAAGCAGCAAAAAACGATATTTTGCTTTTTGTCGATGCTGATATACAATTTGATAAAGATTTTTTAAAAAACACAATTAAGGAATTTGAAAAAAGAAATCTGGATGCAGCTGGCTGCTATGTATACCCTTCAGGCAACAAAATTATTGATAAAATTTTCTTTGGAATTTTCAATATTTGGACTTTCATAACACAATTTTTTTATCCGAATGCCTCTGGCGGCGGTATTTTCTGCAAGAAATGGCTTCATAACAAAGTAAAGGGCTTTGACGAATCAATAAAGTTAAGCGAAGACATGGATTATGTGAAAAGATGCAGCAAATTCGGGAAGTTTGGAATCTTAAAAGACTCAAGGGCTTATGTTTCTACAAGAAGATTTGAAAAAGAAGGCAGGTTTAAGCTTGGTTCTAAGCTTTTATTATCTGCAATTTACAGGATTTTTTTTGGTGAGATAAGAAGCGATGTGTTTAAGTATAATTTAAGGTATAGGAAATGA
>CAZUWB010000025.1:0-10169 GCA_964623945.1 uncultured Methanosarcinales archaeon
AGCCATATTTTTCATCAGTTTCCGCTTCTTTCCGAATTAATATTTTTCTACTTATTTTTTCAAATGGTAAAAAATTCTCCATATCATAAGAAAAAGTTAGGTTTTAATAAATTTATTTAATTTCTATCAAACGCTTCTCGGTGCTGTTGGCCTTGCTTCCTGCAATTTTGGTTTTGCAGGTATTTTAGGTGCGTACTGCTTTGGGTGCTCTTTCTTAAGCTCTTTCATTTCTTCCTGCTCTATTTTCTTGGCTTCTTCTGCTTTTTCTTCCTTTATCTCTTCAATTTCTTTTTCTAGTTTCTCTTCGGGCTTTTCTATTTTTATTTCCTTTTCTTCTTTCTTTGGTTCTTTTTTCTTTTCCTCGACTTTTGGCTCTTCTTTTGGAGCGCCAAATAACTCTACTATAACTTTGCCTTTATCATCTTTTACAACATTAACTTTAACATGATGCGGTGGATTTTTTGCTCCATGATCCCATATCTTCAAATTCAAGTATTTCCCAATAACAACATTTTCTGATTTCATGTGCTTTGATATGAATTCTTTAATTGTTTTAACAGATTTATTTGCTTTTTTAAAAGGTGGAACTTTCAAAGTTTGCATTCTAAGTGGAATTGTGTAAATTCTTTCCAACACAGTTTTTGATGTTTCTTCCTTTTTTGCCATTTTTATATTAATCAAGGAAGTATATATTTTCGTTATTAATATTCAATTTTTTTATTTTTTCCTTAACCTCGGGCCTTATCACCTCTGGAATACCAGACGACAATTGTTCAACATTGGGTGTTTGATCCGGGTTTGGTGAAACGAAAACTAATATTCTCTCTAAGTCTGCACCTTCAGGATGTCTTTGCTTAATTTGTAATACCCTTGCAATTAATTTCATTCTTGCATATTGCTTATGAATACCATCATAAACAATTGGGTAAATATCCTGATTTCCGTTGGTTATCATTTTACGCCTTTGTCTTTGTTCTTCTCCAGCTTCTCTTTAATTTTGTGTGCCTGCCTGGATGAATTCTTCTTGTCTTGCCGTATATTTTTGGCACTGTCCAAAACGGCGCCCATCTAGTTTGCTTTCTAAATTTTGCTAATCTTTTTTTCCTGCTGGGATGTTTGTATCGTGCCATTTTTAATTAAGTTTTTTGCCTTCCGTAAGTTTTCAACCTGTGCCTTCGGCACAAATATTACGCCTCGGCTCGCTGTTTTACCACATCGCTCGCCTCGGAATTTATTCGGGCCATCGAAGATGGTCCATTTTTTGATGAAACTTTTTTGTAAAAATGTCGGTAAATGCTTTGCATTTCCGATCATCTCCGAAAATCCTTTGGATTTTCGATGAGTTTCCCGCACTCAACTGACGGAACAGTTGTTTTAAGCTCTTTTAATCTTGATATCTTTTTTCTTTGGTGTTAATTGCTCCAAAATTTTTTTTAAAGTTGAATCATCAATTTCGCTTTTAATTTGACCTTTTTGTATTGCTTGAAATAAAATAATGAGCAACTGCAAAGCCTTTTCCTGATGCGCTGTTTTCAAATTTCCGTATCGTGCCAATGCATCTTTCGTCAGCAGCTGCTTGACAACATTCTCCATAATCTCTATTTGCTGCTGAATCTGGGCTTGCTCTTGCGCCTGTTGCTGCAATTTGTCCTGCTGAAATTGCATTAATTCTTCAAGTTTCTTTTTTCTAATCTCTTGTAAAGTTGACATCTGATTTTTATATTATTTTAAAAATTATTTTAATCTTGCCTTTATTTTTTCTCAGCTTTTTGTATTTGTTTTATTTCTGCTGCTTCTTTTTTGGCTTCAGCTTTCTCCTCAACCTTGATTTCTTGTTTTGGTTTTTGAGTCTGGATTCTAGTTGCTATTTTGTCCAAGAAAGCCTTTCCTTTTGGCGTTATGATTCTTCCTTTATGAATTCCTTTGTCTGCAAACTTGACAAATCCCGCTTTTTCAAGTTGCTGCAGTGATTTTCTCAGAATATTTCCAGAGCCTTTGTAAAAATGCTCTTTTTTTACTCCCCTGTTTTTTTTGCCGCCGTATTTTGTCCTTAACTTTGAAACTCCTACTGGACCCAGACGATAAACTATCCTCAAAACAGAAGCTGTCCTTAAATACCACCAGTCTTTATAAACAGGAGCTCTTTCCTTGTGCATTCCAGTCTTCACGAAAGTTGCCCAAACAGGTGCTTTAATCTCAGGCACTTTCTTCAGTTCTTCAGCTGTTTTTGAAACAAGCTCTTGTGCCTCAACATCGTACATTGTTGTCATTTTAATTGTAGATATTTTGATATTCTAATTTTTCAATTCGTCGCTAAAGCGACAAACTTTAGTGCTCGGCTTCGCTGTTTTACCACATCGCTCAGCCTCGCCATATATTTTAAAATATATTTCTCTACTGGTAAATAAGCGAGCGAAAGCGAACTTTCGCATGTCACGGTCGAGAGTAACTATTGCGAAGCATATTAAATAATTATTTATAATCTTAAGCTAAAATTTTCTTCACACCTTGCGGTATCAGAATGGCTAATCGCTTAGCACAATAATAAGGAATTATATTCTCTTTAAAAAGATTGTTATTTCCGATTAAAACAAAACTTTATAAATTTCTTCTCATTATCATTTAAGTAACATTTAAAGTACATATATTTATTTTCAATATCGAAAATAATTAAACGCCGTCGATAATAAAATGATAACCCACTTAGAAAAACCATATAAACCCGAGCAAATAAAACACATATTAAATCCAATTGTAGATAAATGGTTCTTTACAAGATTTAAAGGGTTCTCATTACCACAACTTTACGGAGTTATGGAAATCCACTCCAGAAACAATATTTTAGTGAGCGCTCCTACTGGCGCAACAAAAACTTTGACAGCTTTCTTATCGATATTAAATGAATTGATTGATTCAAGCGAAAAGGGAATTCTTGAGAACAAAGTTTATTGTGTTTATGTCAGCCCTTTAAGAGCATTGTCTGAAGACATAAAAGTAAATTTAGTTGAGCCATTGAAAGAAATGGAAAAAATAGCAGGAAAAAAACTAAACATAAGAGTTGCAGTAAGAACAGGCGACACTTCAACATCAGAAAGGGTAAAGATGCTCAAAAACCCACCACATATTCTGATAACAACTCCGGAAAGCTTGGCCATTGTCTTAACATCAATAAAATTCAGGGAGCTATTGAAAAACGTTGAGTGGTTTATTGCTGATGAAATTCATGCCTTAGCTGAAAACAAAAGAGGAGTTCATTTGTCATTATCAATTGAAAGACTTCAAAGAATTTCTCCATCAATGACAAGGATTGGATTAAGCGCTACAATTGCGCCATTGGAAGAAATTGCAAAATTCCTTGTTGGTTACGAAAACGGAAAGTTAAGAAACTGCAAAATTGTTGATGTCCAATTCATTAAGAATATGAATCTAAAGGTTTTGTCTCCTGTTCCAGACTTGGTTGATATGGAGCATGCATTAATGCACAACTCAATGTACAATTTAATTGACGACTTGATTCAAGACCATCAAACAACTTTAATTTTCACAAACACAAGAAGCGCAACAGAAAGAGTAGTTCATCATCTCAAAGAAAAGTTTCCAAAAAAATATACAGAGAATATAGGCACACATCACGGCTCTTTATCAAAAACATTAAGACATGGAATAGAAAACAGGCTTAGAAAAGGCGAGTTAAAAGTTATTGTTTCCAGCACATCATTAGAGCTTGGAATTGACATTGGCTACATTGACTTGGTTATTTGCCTTGGCTCTCCTAAATCAGTTGCAAGGTTTTTGCAAAGAGCCGGACGCTCAGGTCACAAACTGCATGACACTGTTAAAGCAAGAATTATTGTTCTTGACAGAGACGACTTGGTGGAATGCGCTGTTCTTCTTAAATCTGCAATTGAAAAAAAGATTGACAAAATTCACATACCAAAAAATTGTCTTGATGTTTTAGCGCAACAATTGCATGGCATGTCTATTGAGCAGAGATGGAATGTAAAGGAGTTATTCAATTTAATAAAGCAAAGTTATTGTTACAATGAGCTCGAATTAAAGGATTTTATTGAAGTTATAGAATATCTTTCTGGAAAATATATTTCATTGGAAGACAGGCACATTTATGCAAAGATGTGGTACGATGAAGAAACGCAAGAAATTGGGAGAAAAGGCAAGATGAGCAGGGTAATCTATATGACTAACATCGGCACAATCCCAGAAGAATCTTACATAACAGTTAAAGTGGGTGAGCAACAAATAGGTGCAATTGACGAGGCTTTTCTTGAAAGATTGCATAGAGGGGATGTTTTTGTTTTGGGTGGGGAAAAATACGAATTTTTGTATGCAAAAGGAATGGTTGCTTATGTAAACGCTTCTGTTTACAGGCCTCCTACAATACCGTCATGGTTTTCTGAAATGCTACCATTAAGTTTTGACTTGGCATTAGACATAGGAAGATTTAGAAAATTAATGAATGAATTGTTTTGCGCAAACAAATCCAAGAAAGAAATTTTAGATTTTATAAACGAGTATTTGTACGTTGATAAAAACGCTGCTGAATCAATTTATGAATATTTTTTTGAGCAATTCAATTTTGCAGAAATTCCGTCTCATTCAAGAATAATAGTAGAGCACTGCACAGAAGACACACGAGAAAATCAAAGATTTTCTGTGCCCAGAAATTTTGAAAAAATTTCTCGGGAAAGCAAAAGAAAATATGTTGTGTTCCACACGCTTTATGGAAGAAGGGTCAATGACTGCTTGTCAAGAGCAGTCGCATTTGCAATAGCAAGAACGCAGCACAGGGATGTTGAAATCGGAATTAATGACAATGGATTTTATGTTGCCTCTGACAAAAGTGTTAATGTATTGAATGCCTTTAATTTAATAAAATCAAAAGAAATAAGGAAAGTAATGGACATGGCTATTGAGCAAACAGAAGTTTTAAAGAGAAGGTTCAGGCATTGCGCTTCAAGGGCAATGATGATATTAAGGAGCTATAAAGGACACGAAAAAAGGGTTGGAAGACAGCAAGTAAGCTCAATGATTTTATTAAATGCCGTAAAAAGAATCAACAATAACTTTTGCATTTTAAAGGAAGCAAGGCGAGAAGTTTTGGAAGACTTGATGGATATAGAGAATGCCACTAAAGTAATTGAAGGAATCGAGCAGAAAAAGATTTTGATAAAGGAAATACACACAAGCTTGCCATCTCCGTTTGCATTCAATTTAATACTTCAAGGCTTCACTGATGTTATGAAAATAGATGACAAAGTAGAGTTTGTTAGAAGAATGCATCAGCAGATTATGGCAAAGATAAAGGTGGAGAAATGATAATCGGCATAACAGGTCCAATAGGCTCAGGGAAGACAACTGTTGCAAAATTATTCAGCAGGCATTGGTATAATAGGATTGACGCTGATGAAATCGGCCATCAAATACTGAAAAAGAATTCCATAGTATATAAAAAAATAATTCAAGAATTAGGAAATAAAATATTAGACAAAAATAAAAATATTGACAGGGAAAAATTGGGTAATATTGTATTCAACAACTCTATAAAATTGAAAGGATTAAACTCAATAATGCACCCAATAATAATTAACGAGATCAAAAATAAAATAAAAAAAATAAAAGTGGAATGCGGAAAAAAAACAAAAATTATTATTGATGCCCCTTTATTGCTGGAAACAGAAGCAAAAAATCTTGTAGACAAAATAATTGTAGTTAAATCTGATAAAAAAAATATTTTGCAACGATTAAGCAAAAATTTTTCAAAAAAAAAAATAGAAAAGATTTTAAAGGTACAAATGCCACTCAATAAAAAGATGAAATATGCGGATTTTATAATTTATAACGACAAAAGTTTAAAGCATTTAAAAAACCAAGTTGAAAAAATTGTTAAAAAACTAAAATGAAAACTGCAGTTTATCCTGGAACTTTCGACCCTGTTACGAATGGGCACATTGACATTATTGAAAGGGCTTTGAAGTTGTTTGACAAATTGTATATTCTTGTAGGCGAAAATCCGCAGAAAGAAACAACTTTTACAGCAGAAGAGAGAGTTCAAATGCTAAAAGAAGCTCTTAAAAAGCATAACAATAAAGTTGAAATTGAGCATTTTGAGGGCTTGCTTCTCAATTATGTAAAAAAGAAAAAATCAAGTGTTATAATCAGAGGCTTAAGGGCAATCTCTGATTTTGAGTACGAGTTTCAAAGAGCTCAATTTAACAGAGAATTTGCAAAGGATATAGAAACAATTTTCATAATGACAAAAGATGACTATGCTTTTTTGAGCTCAAGCATTATTAAAGAGATAGCAATGTTCCAAGGCTCTGTAAAAGGATTTGTGCCTGAAATTGTTGAAAAGAAATTGAAGGAAAAGTTTAGGAAATGAAAGACTTTCGAATTGCAAGAGCTAAAATTATTGACATAAACAAATATCATTGTTTCTACAGAAAAATTTCAGAATTCATAATTTAAGATTTAATAAAAAATATGTTGAAAAATCATTACACGAAGGTATTTGGTTTTTATCAAAAAGAAATAATAAACTAAGAGGAGTTATTTTTCTTAGAATAATAAAGCAGGACAGCAGAGGGGAGATTAAGCACCTGCTTGTAAAAGAAGATTATAGAGGTAAAGGCATAGGGAAAGCACTGCTAAACGAGGCAATCAAATTTGCAGGGAAAAAGAAACTCAGAAAACTCACAGGTATGGTGCCATCGAAAAATATAAAAATTTTGAAAAACTTTGTTAAGTCTTTTAATTTCAAACTCGAGGGAATTTTAAAAAACCACTATAGGAAGAATGAGGATGTCTATATTTATTCTTTATTTTTTAAAAAGAAAACTCACTCATAAAACTTGCTTAAGTCTTCTTCCTGCATTCTTCTTCTTGGTTCTTTATCAAGAATTATCTTCTGTTTTACTAACCTTGCTGTATACCCGGCAATGACATTTCTCATTTTTGGAGAAGTAACGTTGGTATATTTCTCAACTAATTCTTTGTTTTTGTCAAAATCCTGGGTAAATTCCTGAGAATGCTCCTTGATTAGCTTGTGTGCAATTCTCTTAACCAATAGTGTTTTTATTCTTCCCATTGCTACTCTAGCTTTGTCTGATCAAAAGGCTTCACTGTAATATCTTTTTTAGCTATGCCAGGCAATGGTTTCTTAACTGATATAGGTATTAGTCCTTGATTAAACTCTAACTTTGCTATCTCAATAGTATTGTAGCCTATTTTTTTAAGATCTTCATCGCTCAGTTTTATCATAAAAGGAGCTCCCATAGAAATCTGCAATGCTCTTGTACCTATAATTCTGGCTTGCTCGTATTTTGTATACTCTTCCATTTTAATTATTCGTCGTCACCGTCGCCTTCATCATCCCACTCATCATCAAAAAACATCTTCATTTGATTCACCCCAAATTATTTATTCTATAGCACCTCATCCTCATCAATAAAGCTCTCGCCGCATGATGGACATTCAACTTCGCCTTCCTCAATTATTGTGCCGCAACTCGGGCATTCCCTTTGGTCTTGCTCCTCCATTTTTTCACCTTGGCTAGAATAAACCTTATATGAGGCGATAAGGCTATAAACATGGCTCGGCTTGATATCTAACAGTTATATATAAATCTATCGAAAATGTAGCATTTTCGGAGACTTAAATCAGAAAATTAGACAATTGTGAGCGAGTAGCTCACTCGCATGTCACTAATTTTCTTTATTTAAATCTATCGAAAATTTTCTATATTTCTAAGCCTTATCCGGCTTTCTTTTTCAGAGAATTCAATCTGTCTCTAATTTTCTTTAAAGCAGACTCCTTGCTTCTGGAGCTTAACAAGTCATTTGCAAGCTTTTTGTCGCCAATAACATCATTAATCCAATTGCTAAAATCATTCTTTTCCTTGTTTACATGATGCTCAAAGATTTCGTCGCTTATCACAGGTAATACATTAGCCAGCTCGTCTAAGTTCTTTACTATTGGCCCATTATTAACCCAAAAGCACTGCTCAGGAGCCGCATCTCTTAAATATTTTCCAGCTTCATTTTTTGTTACCATTTTATTGCTTCACATCAATTCCTTAACCAATCTTCTTAATATAGCAATTTGAGTTTCAAGCCTGTTCTTGGCTCTTGATATGTCCTCTGCTAAGCTGTGGTCATAAAAAACATTTTTCACCCATGTGCTGAAATCGTTTCTCGCTTCATTAACATGATGCCTAAATATCTCTTCGCTCATAGTTTCTAAAGCATCTGCCAATTCTATTATATTCTTCAGCTTCCTTCCGTCAGCAACAACAAAGTGGTGCTCTTCTGGAGCTTCCCCTAATACTTTCTTTTTAATAATGACTTCAATGCTCTGTAAAGGCTTCTTAGAGCCTTGTTTAGAATTACCTTTATGGGTATTTTTAGATGCTTTGCCTCTTTTTTTTGCCACTCTATCACCAATAAAATATTATTTATTTTGTTATTTTTATAGTTTTCGGAAATGCAATCTTAAGTATAATCATGAATTGACAATTTTCACTTCGCTTAGCTTATTTGCCTTAACTCTAAAATCATTTAGTATGTTCATATAAGCAATAAATGCTTCATAAGGGCTGTCGTAAGGGTTGAAGTATTTATGCACATCGCCATCATTAAACCACTTTGTGCACATATAATAAAAATGGTCGCTTGTTTGCAGTTTTCTCCACTCATCAATCAATGCAGGATTTCTTGAGAGTTTTACTGCCGTTTCTAAGAGATAAATTTCTTTTATGGCTTCCTGCTGCATCCTATTGCCAAGCCAAGCGCTCAAATCCCTTTCAATATCAGCCCAGCTTACATAATGTGAATAATCAAGTTCAGCAACAGCATCATACCTTTTTATGGCTTCGCTTGGTGTAACAAAATCATTGTCTTTATGCTTGAATATTTCAGAAGGCAAATGTTTTAAAAATTCAAATATGCCTTTGTCTTCCCATTGGTGCTCGCCAAATGTCTCGTAATCCATAAACAAATTAACAACATTGCCATTGCCATTAATTTTGCTTATCCAATTTGCGTACTTTGGAGCTGTCAATGGGTATTCTTCCCAGCCTTTTTCTGAAAATCTAAACGCAATGTCATCAGATAATCTATAATTTTTTAAAAGTAATTTGACATTACTTAAGCCTTTTGGCCTGTATACGAAGTTAGGACTTCTCCAGTCTAAAATAGGGTCAGCTCCCTCTGCAATAATTCCTTTGTAGCCCATTTTCTCAACAAAAGCTGCAATTTCGTTGTTGTAAACAAGCTCTGTATTTCTGAATACTTTTGGTTTGAAATTAAACAGCTGCTTTATTTTCTTGTTGTGCAGCTCAACCTGCTCTCTAAATTCATCTTTTGAGTACAAAAACGAAAGAGTGTGATAGTAAGTTTCATCAAGAATTTCAACACAGCCTGTATCAACAAGCTCTTTAAAGCTGTCAATAACATCTGGCGCAAACCTCTCTAATTGCTCAAGCACAATACCAGTCATGCTATAAGCAACCTTGAATTTGCCATCGGTCTTATTAATTAAATCAAGAATAAGTTTATTAGTAGGAAGGTAGCATTTGTGAGTAACTTTCCTTATGATTGCTTCATTCTTTACATCGTCAAAATATCCTTTATGATACCCTATCTCAAAGACAGAATACTTTCTAAGTCTGATAGGCTGATGAAGTTGAAAATAAAAGCATACACTTACCATCTTTTTTATAATAAACCTTACTAATATTAAAGAATTAGTTTATATTTATATGCTTATTGGTTGCTAAAAAATGAAAGTAGTTTTTTAAGCTCAAGTTCAAATATTTTTTTCTTTTTATCTAAAACAACAAATTTATTCTCTAGCTCAATTATCTGTTCACTTAAGCCGCCATTTTTCACAGTCAACTGGAATGACTTAGCTTTTCTTATCAAATCTATCAAGCTTATTTCAAGATCGTCTCTGTCTTTGTTTACCTTGTCAACTAAACTTGCAACAGTTAACTTTTTATCAAAAAAATCCTTGACTTTTTTCGTTATATTCTTTGCGTTAGAGACATTTTTCTGCTTTTGAGCTATTTTCTTGGTAATTTGCTCTTGGAGCTCTAAAACTTTTCTTTCCTGCTCCTTGCTCTTCTCTACTAAAGGATCTATGATGGATTTTTCTTC
>CAZUWB010000026.1:0-10136 GCA_964623945.1 uncultured Methanosarcinales archaeon
AGAATTCAGTACATTGTGTCTGTGAAATGCGCTCACTCATAAGTTTATTTGTTCTCTCAAAGTATATTTTCGCCACTAAATTGAGCCTGGAAAATGTATTTTGCATATTGCATTCATACGTTTCTAAAGTGTCTGAATACACAGCGCCGATCAAAGAAGATTTTGTTATATATCGAGATTTATATTTAGATTCGTCTACTTTTGAAAATTTATCCTTGGTTTTCTTATAGAACTCAACTTCTCCTTTGCTTAAATCCCCGCTAACTTTTATAGCAGTAACATCGGAATCTGGAACCTTTTCAAATTTCTTAATTACATTATTTAAGCTATTTGTATCTAAATCAAAGATTACGAACCTCACTTTATAGTTATTCTCGTTTTTTATTTTATTAATTTCATTAGCCTTATAGAAATCTTTTCTCAAATCTGAAGGCAATGATTTGTTAACTTCCTTTGCAAGCTCATTGTCGCCGATAATTATATACCTTACTTGATCGCTTGTCATGTAAAGAAGATTTGTTGCTCTGTAAGGAATGCTAAATGTCAATGTTTGCGTTATAAGTTTGTTGCCTTTAATCAAGGCAGGCGCAAACAATATTAGTTTTTGATATTGGTTTGAGATTCCGTCAATTGCTATCTTATTGCAATATATTTCGATGTTTGCATTCGGTAAATCGATGATTTTTGTTGTATCTGTGCTTACACTTGCTCCTGTTATTATTGATTGAATGCTTTTCAGCATAGTAGCTTTATTGGAAGATTCTGAAATGTCTTTCTGCTTGACTATAAAAACAGTAAAAAATAATATGATTGCAGCTCCTGCAACTAGCACAAATATCCAGTTAAACTGTATCTCAAATGCTTTTTTATTTCTCATCTTCAAGAGATTTATCAAGACCATTGACTTATTAAAACGTGGTCGCCTTTGCCTTCCAGTCTAAGGCTTATTTGTCCATTCCTGGAATTTATACACAATACATCATCTTGAACAGATATGTTTCCAGCATAAAAAGAATTTCCCCCTATTAAGAAAACATTCCTGTCCGAACCGGATGCTACGCTATTTTTTAAGATAGGATCTATATTATTTATATTAGCTTGAGGATTATTCCTTTCAAATTGTTCAAATGTCTCTACAAAACAAACTTGATTATAGTCATTGCAAAGCTGAAGCTCTTTTCTTTTTACGCTTTCAAAATCACTTATTATAGTTTCAACTGCATTCTTCAAATCATTTTGGAACTTAAGACAGGCTACTTGCTCTGCTCTTTGCCTAAAATTCTGTATTGTGTTGTATCCGTATACCAAGATAAACGATACCAATACTATGGTTAGAACATAGATAAATACTTGGCCATAGAGCTGTGACTTTTTCATTTGCTATTATCATACTCGTAAACTATTTAGATTTGTAATCACATTCGAATATTTAGAATTTTAACTTTTTTTGCCTTTTCTTTTGGCAGATTTTGCCTTTTTCCCCTCGCTCGCTATTTCCTTAAGTTTTACAAAAACATCTTCTCTAGGTTTTTTTATTTTTGATTTTGCTCTTCTTTTTTTCTTTGGTGTTGCTTCTTTTACCTCTGGTTTTTCTGTTTTAGTTTCTTTAATTTCTTTTGGTTCTTCCATAGGCTTTACTTCTGATTTTTCCCCAAAAGTTCCAAATAATTTTTCCCTTTCTTTCTTTTTTTGCTCTTCTTTTTTCTTAAGCGCTTCTTTTATTCTGATATCTTGTACTTTTGGTCTTGAGGGTAGTTGCCTGATTGGTAGCCTGGGAATTATTCTAGGTGCTGCTTTTACTTTATGAATTTCTAATTTTTCTTGTCTTTTCATTACTGCGCTATAAGCCAAATATCCAAACCCTGAAATTAAAACTATAACTCCTAAAATTAATAGAATTATTGTTCCTATTCTTGATTTCGGGAAATCTTCTGGATCAACAGGGTTTGTTCCTGCATCAAGCTCTTTTTTGTCAGAGACACCGTCCCCATCAGTATCAGCTACATTTGGATCTGTGCCTTTTCCATATGTACTCTGCACTTCATATTCTTCGTAATTTGTAAGTCCATCTTCATCTGAATCTAAAACTCCGTCATTTGGATTGTTTGGATCTAGGCCATTTTGTATTTCCCAACCATCTGGAATACCATCCCCATCAGAATCTTCTTGCTCATCTGGAATTCCATTGCAATTTTTGTCTTCATTAGTGCATCTCTTGCATACTGATGACATACAATCTAAACCGTCTTCACAATCAATGTTTGAATCACAACTTTTGCCTATTGAGCATTTTGTTGAGCACACGCCACCGCAATCAACACCAGTTTCGCCAGGATTTAATTTACCGTCTGAGCATATTTCCTGTGGCTTGCAGAAACCAAAGCTGCAGAAGTTGCTCTGGCAATCACTATTAGTGTTGCATGGTATGTTATTCTGGCATTTTGCTGAGCATGGACCCCCACAATCAATTTCTGATTCGCCTTGGTTTTTAACTCCGTCGCTGCACGTTGGTTCTGCACATTTATTAGTGCTCTTAGAGCAATATTTGCTCTCGCAATCGGAATTGTCTGTGCAAGCTTCGCCAATGCTACATTCCCCTCTATCTTTGCAAGGTGTTGTTACAGTAGAATTTGATCCACAATTATTTGTGCTTATCTTGCATGATTTGCAGCTTAAAGTACCATTAATAAATGCGGGGCTGTAACTAATGCAACTTGTATCTGTAAGATTGAAAAATTTAGTTCCATCACATAACTCGCCTGTATTTAATTCGCTGTTTCCGCATGTTGGAGCCTTATTACAACTTGCTGTATCTAATTTGCATTCGCTTGTGCATCTTATGTTTCCATCATCATAATATTGGCTATAATCTGAACATTTTCCGCTTAATGGGCCAATATTTGTACTGTCACAACTTTCTCCTTTATCTATTGCTCCGTTGCCGCATTTTGGTTTTTCTGTGCATGCTGTAGTATCCAGTTTACAGCTTGTGCATTTTAATGTGCCACCGCTGAAAGTATCATAATCATTGCATGAATCTATTTCTCCAAAGTTGGTTCCATCGCATGATTCACCTATATTTAATACACCATCTCCGCAATTTCCTCCCGATATACCTTGGCATTTTAAAGTATCAATTTTACATCCAACACAACTTAGATTTCCGTCTGTGAATGATGTGCTGTAATCTAAACATTTTCCATTTAATGGTCCAAAGTTAGTTCCGTCACAATTTTCTCCTTGGTCTATAACTGAGTTGCCGCATTTTGGTTTTTCTGTGCATGCTAATGTGTCTAATTGGCATGTTTGAGTGCATTTTAAAGTGCCGCCGCTGAAAGATTGGTTGTAATCTGTACAACTCTTTATTTGACCAAATTTGGTTCCATCGCATGATTCACCTGGGTCAAGTTCACCATTGCCGCATGTTGGTACTCTTATACATTCTGACGTATCCAATTTACAATCCGTGCATTTTAGATTTCCTCCAATGAAATTAGTGAATTTTAAGCAGCTGTTAATTGTGCCAAATATATCGCCATCACATTCTTCGCCTGTGTTTAACTCGTTATCGCCGCATTTCGGTACATCTTTACATAAGGGTATGTGTGTTGTATTAATGGTAATGCCATCACTAGTTTTTGGACTGCTTATTAAATTAACAAAATTAATTGCTTTGACACTGAAGAAGTATCGTGTAACATCTCCTAGCTTTAGGTTTTCTATCCAAGTCCATTCATCTCCATTGTCTGGATCAGAACGCCAAAAGGTTTTTGTTTCATTTATGACTTGCTTATTACTGGATTTGTTGATTATTGTGTACGAGTATTCCTTAACATTTGTCTCAGCGTCTGATCCTAACCATTTTACTCTTAATCTGTCTTTATAGCAAGTTACTTCTGGGAATAGTTCTGAAATGCTTTTATCATCGACAAAAATCATTGTTGGTGGCGTTACATCAATTGTGAATTCAATTGATTTAACGCTTGACAAAGAAAATAAAAATTGATCTCTGCAAACAACATAGAAAGTATGCTCACCATTGGATAAATTTAATTTTGCTGTATGGCTATAACCAATAGGGCCAAATATAGGCCCGCTTAATGCTGTGGCATCTGTTTCAGAGTATTTGCATTGTGATTTTTTGTTTGACTCAATAGCTAATGTAACCTTAGTTGAATTGAAGAATTCTGGTGTGTGCGATGTAATTGTTATTGGGATTGAAAAATCAACATTAAATGTGATTTCTTCTGTTTCTGATTTGAGTTCTGCTTTGTTTTTGCAAGCCACAAAATATGAATAGTCTCCTTCATTTTGTACAGTAATATTTTGTTTGGTAACGATTTTGAAACTATTGTTGTTAAAGTCATCAAAATTGTTCTCCATTAAATCAAAATTATTGATAGAGTTGCTATATTTGCAGATTACAGGTTCATCTGCTTCTACTGTCAGCTTTGTTGTAGCAGGCTGCTCAATAATCGGGTTTGGAAATGCAAATGCATTATTTATTTGTGGAAGAGTTGTGTCAACGCTTATATCAAATGACCTAAATGTTATTCCATGTCTATCCTCTTTGCATCTTACAAATAGCTTATGAACGCTAGTGTCACCGCTTGTTATCTGGTTGAAATTTGATATCGTGTGTGTTATGCCACCTGTTGTTGGGAACTGGTCCATGGTTTCATAATCAAAATTATCATCAAGGGCATATCTGCAATTTGCATTATTATCAGTCTCTACAACTATGTCAAAAACATAGTTTGATGCTACACCGAATTTTGGCTTTGCCAAATTTATTGTGGTTGGTTTTGCATCAACTATAAAAGATACAGAACCAGTCACTTGAATATTTGAGAAGCTCTTAGCACTTACTTGAAGGTTTTTATTTCCATCTGAAAGGTTCAAGGTTGCTGTAAAAAGTTTATTATCAGTTGTTGAAAATGCACTTTTAATGTCTTCTGAGTTTATCGTTACTGTTTCTAAGCTCACTTCTTTATCAAATGCTAACTTTACTGTTACAGGTGATGTTGTAACTATTGCGCCATTAGAAGGTGTTATATTCAACTTCGGAGGAGTATTATCAATAACTATAATAGCTGAATAGGGTGGATCCATAAATATGTTATTATTGTTTTTTGCATTAAGCTCGAATTTATATTCATTATTTGGTAAAGTTTCTGTGACTTGCAAGCTGACCTTTGTATTTAATTGTGTGTTGCCTTGAAGGCTTACTATTTTTGTATTATCTTTGCTAACAAGTCTTGCAAAAGTGACAATTGCAGGTTCAAAAAATTGAACCTCAATAGTAGGTTTTTGATTTTTAGTAAAAAACTTATCAAGAACTTTTGTTGAATCACTTACACTAATATTTAGCACTTTAGGTCCAGTTGTATTGCTGTGAACTTCTATTGTTATTTTCTTGACCTCTCCAATGTTCTTTGATGGATCTTGCGAATAATACCTTATAACATTTGGGCCTTCTTTGAGTGTTAATAGCTGTACTCCACTACTACCATCAAAAGCTTTTAGATTGCTTATCACTATATTTTTGCTCTTTGTGAATATATTGTAAGGATGTCCGTTTGCGCCGCATGGTTCAACGCATAAAAATGTGATATAGCTTGATGATGTCCTTAATGACTCAGAACTATTAACGCCAGTTTTATCATTAATTTGTATTAGAAGGTTTTGAAGTATATTTTTACTATTTACCACTGGCTGCAATATTGTTATTGGCGGAAAATAATCACTTTCACAGATTGTATTATCGCAATCCGATTGGCTATCTCCATCAGCATTCTTAACGCAAGAATTACCAATATTTTGGCATACTTTTATTCCGCATGCGTCGCTTGAGGGGTTTGTTATCTTGTTATTTTCGTCATGGGTTATTTGTGCAATGCTGCATTGTGTTGTGTCATAATCTGTGCATACCACAGCAGCGCAACTTTTTGATTTTCTATTAGTTGAATCAAAATAGCATTTAAAATTGCCTTCAGATAGCACATCTGATTTTTCTTTTGTGCAAATGTCAAAAACTTCATTGTACGATCTTGCATTTTCTAATGATTTTGTTCCTTTGCTGTCACACCATTGGCAATTATAACCTGTTGTGCTTACGCAAACACCTATTCCAATTGATGCTGCTAAGTTTTTCCATTTGCAATTTCCAACATTGCAGTTGTCGCTATTGCATGCCTGCTCTGATTTATAATCATAACAAGCCATTGACGGATCGCAAGCAAAGCAAGAATCTACTGTTGTATGTGACCTGTCATAAAAGCAATATCTGCCATTTTCACAACCATCTATTGTATAATACAATCCAAAAGGATTTGCACCAGGATAATTGCAATTTTCTTTGTTTATGCAAAGTGGTTTATTATCGCTTATTACACAAATTTTTGGTGAAGTGCATTTTGTGCCCTGCGGTACAAGCTTATTATTTGCATCACAATAAAATGCCTCGTTATTCAAGCAGAAAACACTTGTGGATGATTGACTGCTACACGCTGAATCCCCTAATGATGCTGATTTTGTTATTGTTGGTGTTGCAGTTTGCGGGCTGTAATGGGCTTTAATTTGATAAGTGTATATTGTGCCATATGCTAGTTCGTCAGACGCATCCTCAAAAGAATTTGTTGTTGCTCCGCCTATTAAGACAAAATTCGTACAGCCGCTGCCTATACATCTACGAATTTCATAACCCAAAGAATTTTGGCTGCATTCATCTTGCCATGTCATTGAGAATTTCTTTTGCCCTTTTGCTGGTGTTATCTGAAGATTGCTTAATTTTGGTGTATAACTAGGATCGCTACAAGAGATTGATTGGGTACTGCAACTGCCTCCTGACTCAGTAGCGTCAGAACTGCTTGCACATCCTAAATCTCCTCCTGTGAAATCTGCACATCCATTATTGTCATTATCTATACCGTCATTGCATTGTGGTGTTGCACAAATTTCATTGCAATTTGTTTGTCCTTTATGGAAGGTTACGCCTGTTCCTGTACACTGGGCTTCAGATATGATTGTGCCGCCTAAATTAGAGCAGCAACATCCTACAACACATTTATCTATACTTGAGCAATCTTGATTTGCTAAAAAGAAATTTAATACACAATCATTAAAGTTAGTTGGCCCATCTGGATTTTGTGGTGACTTATAATATGCTGTATTACTTGTTTCTGGTTGTGGGCAGCAATCAAGATTTTTGCTTACTAAATCTGTTGTGCATATTTTACCATCTGCACCAGGATTTATACAACATCCAACTTCTTGAGCATAAACACTACTCAAACTAATTAAAAATAAAAAAATACAAAAAATGATTAGCTCTTTTTTTATTTTTTTCATTCTGTTCTGTATACAGTTATATCTTGATAATCTTTCAATTCACCATCACTAACTTCTACTCTGAATTTAGTTTCAGGTATATCAAGTTTAAATGGAAAGGCTGTTCTAACAGGATGTAGTGGTTTAATAGATATTATGTAATCGTCCTCATCAGGGTCTATTGCTTCAAATTCAGAATTGCCTATAGTTTTTTGTTTTAATTCTTGTTCTGTTATTAGATAGTCTCTTGGGAATATTACAATATTCGTTTTTATATAATAAAGTGCAGGCGCTCTATTTTTCCTAGCGAATATATACTCGAATGATCTTCCAAAGATTAATGAATTTACATTAGATACAACAATTATATCATCACTAGAAAACACATTCTCTATTACTTTTACATTTAATGGGTATTCACTATTTTTAGTATCTTTCATATCAAATTGTATATTTGTTATATCTTTATCTATCAATTTTCTAGCAAAATAATAGGTGTCTTTGAGTCTTACATCCACATCGGTTGAGAAATCTGTAACAACGGACAATTCTTTGCTTGTAGGATTATTAATGGTTATTGGGATGCTTGATTTAATTTTAATGTAGTCATCGCCTATAAATGCAGATGTTTTGGTTGAATTAATATCAATATCAAAACCTTGCTGTTTGAAAATGTCTATATCTATGCATGATGCAACGTTATGATCTACGTATGATTCAATTTGAGATTGTATTGAATTAGGACCTTGACGCGATTCAAGAGGCGGCATATTGCTTGTGCCAAAATATCCATAAAAGATTTGCTCACTTGAGGTTTCTGTTTTGTAAGGAAAAGTCTTCCACGGATAATCCGGGATAGAAGAAAAGGAAGGAGGTGTTGCTGAAAGAATATTAAATTTTGGTGGCAATATGTTGTAAGCTACATTAAGATTGCTATACTTTATGAAATACTTACCCACATCATCAGGATCTCTAAAATCAAGTAATGTTCCACCTTGACTTTGATATAAATAGCCTCCTTGTCTGCCTAACAATAATACAGCATCTTTTGCAGTCTTATCCAAACATTTTGTTATATATTCCTTGATTGGTTGTGGTTCTATTGCAGTGTCTTGGATTCCTTTCACATTGCGTTCGCTTTGTTTTTTAATTGCTGATTTGGAGAGATATAAAACTAGGCTTACTAGAATAAATAGTGCTATTCCTATGATCATTAACATTGTGACTTGTGATTTAACAAACTTTTTTTTCATTTTAACCTTAATTTTGCACCTAAATCTGGCCATATTGAATCAGGATTTAGATTCGTAAATTGCGAGCCTTGAGCTAAAACATAATAGTTGTTGCTTTCCTTCTTGCAAGTTACTCCAGACAATTGAGTGTTCTTAGTTTGATTAAACTCATCAACATATTTGCATATATCTGTATCAAAACCGCTATATTTAACAACTAAGTTTTTGAAATCTTTTCCTTCAATAGCTCCTGTTATAGATTTGGTTTTTTGGGATAAATAAATTCTGTCAAGCTTGTTAAATGCCTTTACATAGGAATCGTCAAAAGGTGGAGCTGGTATCAAGCTTTTAATTGAAGTTGCAACATTAGTAATCGGATTTTTAATAAGTTCTTCAAATGAACCTGAAGGTCCTGATGGTATTGATAATGGTGTTGAACTGTAAATCACGCTTCTTGTGTCCTTATTTAACCACACTTTGTTTGTTTGGTCACATGGATGGTAGAGGCTGTCATTAAATGAAAGTGCACTATCACAACTACTAATACCTAAAGCTCCTAAATCATTTTTTGAAATATTTGCTATGTTTTGGTTTATGCTTGTGCCTACAATTACTTGTGCTCCTGACTTCAAAACACAGAAATTATTGGTCTTTAATTTTGTTAAAATTGTAGATGCAAGTTCGCCTGATGCAGTTATGTATTGCAAATAATTTAATGTATTGTCTTTGTTGTCGCAGAAGAGCGAGTAATCTGTGCCTTTCAACTTTAATAATTCCAGAGCTAATAAATTTGTTCTTGTCATCCAGTTGCCTGCTGCGCAATAGTTATCATCAATGAATTGACCTGAGTCGATGCATTGTGTTATCTCAGTTGTTCCGAAAGCGTTTGCAAGACATTGGGTTGGTTTTGGGCAATATCCGCATGTTGCTCCATCAGGTGTGCATTTTTTATTAGCATCAATCCACTCTCCATCTATACATCTTTTAGAAGTATTACCTAATGGCTGGGCTAATGGATTTGCTCTTTGGTTATCAACACAAGAAGAGCCATCCCAACATTCAGATGGTGCGCAGCATTCTGCTTTTTGCGACGCATTTGAAAGTGGAGAATAACTTAAATGTGTTCTATTAATCCCCTCTGTTGGCAACCATTTTTCTGTAAAAGAACAGAAATAATTTTGTTCTGGGTCTGTAAAGCAATATTCATGATCTGTTATTAAAGGCCCGCTAGTATGCAGATCTGTCAAGCTTAATAGTTCATCATTTTCTTCGTTATAATTTTTTTTATCAATTGCGCATCCATGAAATTCACCATTATAATTTACAACAGAATTTTTTGTATCTTCAACAAAATCAACACTAATTACTGGTTTGCTATTCCAACAACCCCCTATGCCATCTGGATCATTATAATATTCATTAGGATCATCTGCCTCGCTGCAGCATTTTGTTCCAGTCCATGTGAATCCAGCTGCTATGCATGTTGCTTCTGCTTCTGGTGTGTCTAAATCCGTTACAAACTTA
The DNA here is from genome assembly GCA_964623945.1 of uncultured Methanosarcinales archaeon. GTDB lineage: Archaea > Nanobdellota > Nanobdellia > Woesearchaeales > GW2011-AR4. The sequence goes on from CAZUWB010000026.1 coordinate 10,086, forward strand.
GCATCTGTTCTGCAATAGTATGTAACTCCTGTACTAATTTGTCCTGTAAAT
>CAZUWB010000027.1:0-9948 GCA_964623945.1 uncultured Methanosarcinales archaeon
TAATGGCTCAATATGGAGAATATTGCATTTCCTTCTTCGGGTTTCACCATCTATAAGAACGTATTTGTCATCAAGAATGTCTATTATTATGGCTTTTTTGCCAGCATCCCTACCTGATATCTTGACACATAACCTGCCAATTTCTATTGTCATTTTTCCCTCCAATCACTTCAATAAAGCCGTGTCACCACCAGCCCAAGTGATTACTTTGTTAATTTTTGATTATTTTCCAATATTAATTTTATTGATATTTTAATTGATGTGAGTTAATTTTTATTTTATATATTTTATTTACTTTATCAACGCATTTTATCTTTCATTATTAAAATTTAAAAAAATAAATCTATTATCTTATTTTATTAATTATCTCTTTTCTCATACACCTGCTGCAAAGCACTCCGCCAAATGGCCTTTCAGGCCTTTTCTTTGTTTTAGCGAGATTTCTCATTTTAAAGGGAAGCTCGCGAGGAACTCCTTTTAGAGCATCTCCGCAATTGCCGCATCTTGCAGCTTTAGGCTTTTTTTTCTTGAAATGCAAGCTGACTCTTCCACCTGGGACTTTCCTGAATACTCTCCTTAGGCTTCTCGACCTTAATCTTGGCGCTGGCATTCATTTAGGAAAAGTATATTAATTTATAAAGGTTAGCATAATCTTTAAATATATTTAAATATAAAATACTTCAAAACAAATAACAGCAAATGTTTAGAGTTTTCAATTCAAAAAAAGGGGTATCTCCGTTAATAGCTACTATTCTTTTGATAGCTTTTGCCGTGGCGCTTGGCTCTGTCGTGATGAATTGGGGATTAAACCTTAATTTAGGCAAGTCTCCAGATAGGTGCAGAAGCGTGGAAATTAAAATCAGAAATATAGACAATGCCGAGGCTTGTTTTGGCGGCTTTGGGCCAAATGGTTATATAAATTTTATATTAGACAACACAGGAGCAACTGACATAAATGGTTTGGCTATTTGGATCATAGGGGAAAAAGGAACCAGATTTTTCGAATTAAACGATGCTTTGATTAAGAAAGGATCTTTATACGAGAAAGAGGATAAAGAAGTGTCATATGATTTTAACACCTATGGCAACATAAAGCAAATACAGTTCATACCAAAAATCAAGTCAGAGCAGACAATAGAGATATGCTCAAAAAATTCTGTCAAGGTAGAAAAAATCGGGGTTTGCAATTAATAAACTTTCATAACTTTTCTCAATGCCATAGTAAATATTATTGAAAATATAATATAAGTTCCAAGCCAGCCTAGCTTCCAACCAAAAATGTTAAGTATTTTTTTTGGTGTATAGTTTATTTGTATTGATTTAAATTGACTATTTGAAATTTTTTTAATTGGTTCAATGTACTTGTCATTATTTGTAATTAATATATTTTTCTGCTGTTTTTCATCATTATAAGCAAATTCAAGAAGATGCTCACCTTCTATTCCTTTTAATGTCCATGTTGCTTTGTCATTCTCAATTTTTTTAATTATATCACCAATTACAGTTAATCCTTCAGTAACAATCAGTTCTGCTTCTCCATTTGTATTTTTTTCAAAAAATGCCGTGACTGAAAATTCCTGCTGCGGTTTGATGCTTTCAAATGCAAAAGTAGAGCTCATCCAGCCAAAAATAAGAATTATTGGGATAAATGTTATAATAGTCGGCCTTAAGGAGTGCATCATATATTTCATGTTTAATTCCATTGTTTTTTTCTGGACTTCCATTGCTTTTGCAGGCTCATTTCTTAATTCCTTAATTTGCTTTTGATGTGCTTTGAGATCATCTTTAAGCTTCTTCATCAAAACTTGATCGGTTGTGAATTTTGTTATCAAAATAATTATTAAAGAAACGATAAATGATAATGTTACTATTACCCATAGCAAAGGCAGTTTAAGCAAAGGAGCAAATATTATATTTAAAAAATCAAAGTATGCCATTACTTAACCTCCCATAAACTTTCTCATCATGGGATTCATGTCCATCATGTGCTGTCTTGCTATGTCCTCGTACAACCTATAAACAATCATAACAGCCAGCAGAATTCCTGTTCCGCTGCCTAAAGCTCCTGTTAAATCTGCTATTGCAGCTAAAAATCCAACTGCGATTCCTCCCATTATTGTCAATGGCCATATGTACCTGTTCAATAACCTTTCAAGAACCCTTTCGTCTTTTCTAAAGCCAGGGATTTGCAATCCGCTTGATATCATCTGCTGTGCTTGGCTTTTTGCATCCATTCCTGCTGTCTGAACCCAAAAAATGCTAAAAATTACACTGCCTATAATAAAAAACAACATATAAACAAGAGCTTGCAAGTATGGCGAAATTCCGATAAATAAAGTATGTTGTTGTATAATGCTGCTCACAATAGACGGGCCTTGCAACCAATAAACAAAGCCAGAAACTGGCTGGCCACTTGAAGCACTAAAAGTTCCTAGAAAAGGGTGCCCAATATTCTGCAACAGTCTGCCCCACAACTGAAAGTTTGCAATTAAAGCAGCCACTAAAATAACAGGAATGTTTGATGTATAAATAAATGACAAAGGCCATCGAATGCCATGCCCCCTTATCATTCCAAAAGAAAGAGGTATTTCAACTTTCATAGCCTGAGCATAAACAGCAATAACAAAAACAAGGATTGTAGAAATGACTGCAGATATCATTATCAGCGCTGTTGTAACATCCCCATTAACCAAGCTTTGAAAAAAAGCCGGAACTGCTCCGGATGAATAAGTTACACCAGCCAAGCCGCTCGGTCCAGGAAGCCAATTGAATGCCCTGATAAAAACGCTTTTGCCTACATTGGCTGCGATAAACAAGCTGATTCCAGAGCCAAAGCCCCATTTGCTTACAACTTCGTCCAAAAATAAAATTAATAAGCCTCCTAAAATCAATTGGAAAATCAAAATTAGTTGCAGCTGAAAATAAAAAGCTGTTCCTTTGAATTGCTCAGCTGGCGACAAGCCTCCTAAAAAAACATAAATTGCGCTTTCAAAAATAATAAAAAACAAGGACATGAATTTTTGAGTGCCTTGAAATGATTTCTTGCCTTCTGAAGTTGTTAAATCGAATTTCACAATGCCTGAGCCATTGAGCAATTGCAATACTATAGAACCTGTAACTATTGGACCTATGCCAAGCGAGATTATTGAGCCAAATTCAGCTCCTAAAATTATTGATAAAGTCTCAAATCTCTGCAATGCATTTATTCCCAAGCCAAATAGCGGCATTAAACCCAGAACAAAAAATATAACTAAGGTTATTCCAGTCCATTTCAATTTCTCCCTGAAAGAGAGCATTTTTTGGGTAGGGCCTTCAACCTCAGGAAGATTTGAAATAATATTTTGCCAGATTGACATTTTAATTAAGGTTAATTTATTCTTTATTTTCGCTTACAATAAGACCTATTACTTCGCCTCCAGCCTCTTTTACTTTTTCTATGGCTGTTTTTGAGGCATATGGTGTTTTTATCTTGAACTTCATAGAAACTCTTCCATCACCCAACAATTTGTTAAAACCTAGTTTTTCCAATTCAAAATAATAAAAACTATCGTCTTTTTTTATTAAGTTTTGAGAGAGGAATTTATTAAGGTGCTTCTCAATAAAACTAATATTAACAGCATTAATTTTTACTTTCGGCGTTTTGCTTATAAATCCATATTTTCCAAAGTAATGCTCATCTTTCCATATGCTTGGCTTTTTAGAGTCTGCTCTCTTACCAGTGCCTGCCATTCCTCTTCCTCCCCTGTGTCCTTGGCCACGATGCTTTTTCTTCGCACCCCAGCCATGCGTTTTATGCCCGCGCTGTCTCGTGTTTTTCTTTCGTTTGTTTACTGTCATCAAATCATCCTCTTAATCAAGTCATTTATCGCAACACCTCTGTAACCGAGGGCGCCGCCTTGTTGGAAAGAATGCTTAATTCCTTTTCTCCCGAAACCTTTTCTTGGTGAATTTAAGCGGAAATATTTCTTTATTTTTTTATTGTTAATAACAATGAATTCATTGTAATTTATCTTTTCCTTTGAATCAGTTTCTCTTCCATTAAATTCCTCTCCCCTTTTAGAAACAAGCGTGTTAAAAGTTTCACCATCAATTTCCCCCCATGTGATATAATCTTTTGCTCTCTTTAACATCCCTATATAAACAGGGTTATGGGGCAACACACAACAGTAATTCTTTTTGTACAGCCTTAACATTTGTAGAGTGTCTTCTATTTTAACTCTCATTCCGGTTAGTCCTCTAATTCTTATAGCCGCCAACTGCTTTTTGGAACTGTTGTCATTTATTTTTGTTTTATCTTCCATTTTCAAACCTTTGCCAATGAACCTTCGATAATTTTAGATGATTCTGCATCCTTTTGATTGATTTTAAAGTCCATTAATTTTTGTAAAGCTTCAAAGCACGCATATAGCAAATTTAGCTTGCTTCTAGTTTGCCCTTCTGTTTTTGACCAAACGTCTTTAATGCCCGCTAACTTCAAGATCTTCTGGCATTCTTTCTCAACTTTTAAACCTGTCCCTTTAGGAGCCGGGATTAATATAATTTCAACTGAGCCTGCTTTTCCACTTACTTTGAAAGGTACTGTATGCGCATCTCCGCAACCACATCTCCAGTCACCGCAGCTTCTTCTAATTTTTATAACATTCAGCTTTGCCTGCCTTATTGCTTTTTCTCGTGCTGGTACAGTCTCTTTTGATTTACCATAGCCTATCCCAACATAGCCATCTTCATTTCCAACTACTGCAAAAGTTGCAAATTTTGGCTTATTGCCTTCTTGAGTTTTCTTTTGAGTTTGCTTAAAAACTCTTTTTTGTCCCCCTCCGAACTTTCCTTTTGACTGGCCTACCATTAACAAGTCTGTGGTAAGATTTGGAAGCAAAGCGTCTACAATTTCAGGCTCGAGTATTTTTATTCTTTTGTCCAATGCGTAGTCTATACTGCTAATCTCGCCGTTTTTTACTTTTATGCCTAAAGATGTTTTTGGTTTCCATGCTTCTTTTTCAAATGCACCTTTCTTTTTGACTTCTTCGACTATCTGTTCTTCAAGCTCTTTGACTTCACCAAGTTCTGTTGCAAGTCCTTCTTTTGGCTTTTCAATTATCGCTTCTTCATCCTGCAATTCGCTGATTTCCTCTGCTGCTGGTTTTTCCTCAACAGGTTCTTCTGTTTTTTTCTTAGCCATTTACCTTGCCTTTTATCTCATTAAAATGTTTTACTATGTCCTCTGGGTTCAATCCCTTTTTTATATAATTGCTAAACTGTTTTTCGTATCTTGATTTATCATTTTTTAATGATTCTGCATATTTTGCTATGTGATGCCCCGATAGCCTGTCTTTTTCAGGGAATATTTGTTGGCTAGAAGGAATTTTCAATCCTGCATCTATTGCGCCTGCAAGCGCTGAATAGAGTCTTGAGCCTTTAGTTGAATTATTGAATCCTAAATCCAGTACAGCTTCGTTCACGCCTTTTTCAAGCGCTTTTTTGCCAGCAATAAATCCAATCAAATAAGCGCTTGGCAGATTTCCATTATCACCTTTCCAACCAAGTTTGCTCAATGTTTTGGAATTAACTGTGAATAAAACTTTGTCACCTTTCGGAGTGTATTCGATAATTGAAGCGTAAAAATTTTTTAATGATCTTCTTATTACAAACCTGTACTTGTTTGATAGCAATATCTTTAATCTCTTCTTATAATATGTTCTTCCTTCCCTTTTTCTTCTAAAAGGAACTGTAAAAATTTTACCTTTCATTTTTTTATTAAGCCTCTTTCCTCTGTGAATAGTTTCAAGTGCCTTATGCTCCTAAAAAACCCGCCTTTGCTTTTCATGTACAGTTCGTGGTAAGCTGTGCTTGTAATTATTTTGCTGTTCCTTAGAGACTTTATGTAGTCTCTCTGCAATCTTATTTTATTTATCCAGACTCTTTTTGGGGCTAGCCTTGCGGTTTTTTTTCCTTTTCTTGAGCCAAAACCTTTTTGCTTGCCTTTGCTTTTTTGTATCTTTGTTTTTCTTGCCCAGAATTTTGATGTATTTACCAATCTTTTTTTTGAAATTGCGTCATTATTGATTAACGATCTTATGTCAGTTTTTGTTATTGCCTCCTTTATATCTTCCAAACTAGCAGGATCAAACCTAATTCTATTTTCTCCGCATTTCAAAATTTGAGCTGCCAATCTTCTTTGTACATCAAGCATTTTATACCTTCTTTGTCAAAATCCTATCTTTTTCTTTCTTTTCAGTTTCTTTCTTTTCTTTATCAGTCACTACACTTTCTTTTTGTTCTTTTGCTGGTTTTTGCTCTTTAATTGATTCTTTCTTCTCTTCTTTTTTTACTTCTTTTGTTTCTTTCTTCTTTTTTGAATTTATGAAATCTTCAATCTTTTTTATTTGCTCATCGATATTCAAATTCAGAATTAAAATGTTAAGTTCTTTTGCCTTTTTCAAAATCTCAAATCTTTTTTTCATACCAACACTTTTTGAGATAACAATGCCTTCACTCTCTTTTTTTATATTTTTAACATCATCAATTGATGATACATTTACTATTTTTAGTCCAGAAGCGTGAAGATCTTTAACGTCTCTTGGAGATTTATAGCCAGGAGAAGGCATTTTCCTCCTGCCTTTGAACTTGTGCCTTATTTTGGAGTGGATTCCTTTTGGCTTTCTCCATTTATCGTTAAGCTTCATTCTCTTTGGATTGTCCTGCCTGATAAATATCGGCTTTCTTTCCTTCAATTCCTTCCTGATTTCCAAAAGGTTGTTAATCATTTCAATTCCTTTCCGTCTTTGTTAATAATGTAAATACCATCTTGGAATATGCGAGTATCATAGCCCGGTCTTCTCATCAACTGCTCTATGTCCGCGCTTATCTGGCCAGCTATCTCCTTGCTAGAGCTCGTGACGTGAATTAAATCACCCTCAACCTTTACTTCAGCACCATTTTTTAATTGCAAAACTCTAGGCACCTTTTCACCAAGAAAATTTTTTACAATAAGTTTATCGTTAGTTATATTTACATTCATAGGGAAATGCCCAGAGCATATTTTTAAAGTATAAATGTGGCTATGTAAAGAGCCTTTTATCATATTTTTAATATGGGCTGTTAATGAACCAAGAATCTTTTTATTTTCCTTTGTTCCCTTACTGTATTCTAGCACAATTTTTTTATTTTCTATATTTACCGATACGTTACGCTGCTTTAATTCTCTCTTTGTCCCTCCTTTTGCCCCTTTAATTAACAAAAATTTTTCATTTAAAGTTGCAACTACTTCATTAGGCAATTCTATTTCTCTTACTATTTTTTCTTTCTTCTTGTCTTTTCCCATCTAATAACAATAGGCCAAAAGCCTTCCTCCTGTTTTCTTTGACTTAGCGTCATAATGCGTCATAATGCCTTTTGGCGTTGATACAAATAATATCCCTATGTCTTTGGCTGGCAAATATCTTCTCTCAAACTTCTCAAACTCATTATTTTTTACACTGTATCTTGGCTTTATAACGCCGCACTTGTTTATGTTGCCTGTCAAATTCAGCTTTATGTAGTTGCCTCTGCTGTCTTCTATTTCCTTAAAGTCTGCTATGTAGCCATTGTCTTTCATGACTTTTAGGATTTCCTTTATTATTTTTGAGTCTGGTTTTACCAAGCACTCTGATTTTCCAATTAGTTCGTTGTTCAATATCAATGACATTGTATTTGCTAACGGGTCGTTTAACATTTTTCGCTAACTATATTTCTTGAATCCTAAATTAGTTGCAATTTCTCTGAAACAGGTTCTGCATAACCCTAAGCCGTATTTGCTTACATAGGCACCTGGTCTGCCGCATCTTCTGCATTTTTTTGTGGATCTTCCATACTTTCTTGGCTTTGGGGAATTATGCTTTATGTATTTCTGCATCTTAACGGGCTTTGCTTTTAACTGCTTGAATACTTTTCTGTAGTCGCTATAAGTCATCTTTCTTCTGACCCCACTTTTATGTTAAACTGCTTGGACATGAAGTCTATCGCTTCCTGTTTTGATATTCTATGCCTTGTTGGTATTTTTCTGGCTAATAACCTTCTCCTCTTGATTCTAAAACCCGGTCTTTCAAGTGTGACACAAACTTCCAAACCCATGATGCCTATTTTTGGATCGTATTTTACTCCTGGAATCTCTATGTATTCATGAATTCCAAATGCAATATTTCCATTATTATCAAATTGTTTTTCATTTAAAGTATTTTCGATTGCATCAAGAAGCCTTGGCAGTATTTTAATTGCTTTTTCTTTTCTCAAAGTGAGCTTGCATCCAATTGGCAAACCTGGCCTTAAACCCCACTCTTGGATTCTTTTGCTTGTTATCGTTTTTACCGGGGTAGCATTTGCAATTGAGTTAAGAAGCACTACTCCTTTCTCTAGCCTTGTCTGGTCTTTTCCCGCACCAATGTTCAAAGTTACTTTTTCGATTCTTATATTTTTCATTGAGTTCATCTTCATGCAAGGGTAATCAAGGGTTTGTTATCACCTACTACAAAAGCATATTTCTTTGAAGTTTCAATTAAATTGCTGTTATGATCTTTGTAGATTATTTTGTTTTCAATAACATCTTCCACATTTCCAATTTCTCCAATATGCTTGCCGCCTACCAAGAAGATTGTTGATTTTTTATCAAGCTTAATGTGTTTGCTTATCTTTTGCTCTGGCAGCGATAATAGAATAGTGTCGCCTACTTTGTATGCTTTATCATCGACAAAGATATTTTTGCCATCGTATAAATTCAATTGAAGTTTTCCTCTAACCATTGTTTTGCCGATAATTTTGCATGGCTTAAGCAATAGCTCTTCTTTCTTGATTTTGATTAAATCAATTTTGCCTTTTTTATTTAATATAACTCTGAAGCATTCATTTGTATTTACAAATTCTATAGTATCAAAAAGTCCAACTGGAAGCCTGAAGTCTTTTCTAAGCTTGCCGTCAATTTTAATTTCATTAAAATTCAATATTTTTTTTACTTCTCTTGTTGTATTGGCATAATTTAAGACTTCTTTCAGCATTAAGCTTAACGGCATTCCTAATTCTAAATTATGTGGGCCTGGTATGGGTTTTGTGATAAATTTGAGTCCTTTTCTTCTTATCTGCCATGTCTTAGGAGCTGCCAATCTTTTTAGATGATCTTTACCCATTTTATTTAACCTCTAGGGCTTTCTGCCTAAGCTTGTCCTCTAAATTCAATTCTGTAACCATAAGGTTTGAAGGATGCAAAGCTAATGATTTCTTTGTGCCGTCTTTTTTAGTGATTTCCACGCCATTAACAAAAACCCTTGCTTTTCTCAAGTCAATCTTTTCTATCTTGCCTTCGTGCTTCTTAAATTTGCCAATCATAACTTTTACTTTGTCTCCTTTCCTTAATCCAATATTTCTTTTCCCGTATTTCTTCCTTAAATCTTTGGAAAGATGTGAGTGAATAAATTTCTGCTTGATATGGAGATCGGAGTTTAGTCTATATTTTCTCTGCTTTGCTGGTTTTCTGCTACTCTTCCACGTACTTGAAAACTCTTTTACATTTCTCATTTAAACCACTACACTTGCTATTTTTGCGATTCCCGGCCAACGTTCGCATGCTTCTTTTGCAATTGCTCCCTTGAATATCGTGCCTTTTGGATTGCCTTTATCATCTTTTAAAACAACTGCTGCATTGTCCTCAAACTTTATCCTTGTTCCATCTGCTCTTCTGTATTCTTTTTTCTGCCTTACTATAATGGCATAAACAACCTGCTTTCTCATATCTGGTCTGCCGCTTAAAACAGATGCCATTACTAAATCTCCCACACCGCAGTTGGATATCCTTCCTTTGACTGTTTTTGATCCTACAACTGTGAAAACCTTGATTATTTTCGCTCCTGAATTATCGCAAGTATCTATCTTGCTGTATACTGGCAATGACCTTGTGATGCGCGCTTTTAATGGCTGCATTTA
>CAZUWB010000028.1:0-9876 GCA_964623945.1 uncultured Methanosarcinales archaeon
AGCTATTGTATGGCCCTCCCTTATAGAATCAAGTATTGGCTTTATGTGCTCAAATTCTTCAATCACAAAAGGCCTTACCATTAATTTTGATCTTGTGTCAATGTGGCTTTCTTTTTCAAGCTCTACATATCCTTGCTCAGACTCGTCAAACATCTGGGAACCAGAGCCTGTTCCTAATTTTTCCTTAAGTTTGCTTAAAAATCCCATTAAAATCACCTTTTATGTATTTCAATATTTTTAAATCATTTTTCCATACATCCCCAGATATATAAATCTTTCTATTCTGCGCAGTAGTAAATGAAATTTCTGACTGTAAAAATTTAACAGAAACATTTTTATAATAGCCAGCTTTCCAAAACCTAAAAATTGAAGATTTTTTGGAACAGAAAATCTTTGATTTTCTAGTGTAGGCAAAAATGGTAAGGAGATTAGGCGGTATAAGAAGGAAAACAAGGTACAAATTCAGAAAGCAAAAGAGAGCTAGAGGCAAAATTAGCATTACAAGATACTTCCAGTCTTTCAGCGCAGGCGAGAGAGTTTATCTTGATGTGGAACCAGCTGTGCAGAAAGGAATGTATCATCCTCATTTTGTTGGCAAATCAGGCGTTGTAAACGGCAAAAGAGGCAAGTGCTACGAAGTAACTATAAACGACTTGGGCAAGGAAAAAACTCTTGTAATTCATCCGGTGCACTTGAGGAAGGCTTAAAATGGCAGACATACAAATAATTTCAGAAACTCCGATTAACATCTATCAACTGAAAAAAGAGCTGGAAAGAATAAAGAAAAGAGATAATGAGTTGAATTTTAGGGCAGCTAGGACTGAGGAATACTTAAATCAAGTTACCATCCATAAGAATTCTGATGAGCTATTTGACAAGATAATGAAGCTTAATATACCTAGGTTAAAAGAGCACCACATTCATAAAATAATTGATATTGCTCCAACAACATTAAACGAGCTTAAAGTCGTTCTTCAAAGTTACACAATCACAATCAACAACGAATCTATGAAAAAGATTGTAGATACAATCAATGAATTCTTTGGGAAAAAATAATTTGCATCAGCTTGCATAATCTTTATAAAGACAAAAGTTTCTGTACAAACAAAATGGCAGTAGTTTTAGAGCAAAAACATCTTAAGATAAACGAAAGTTTAGCCAAAGAATCAAATAAACTGGCAAAAAACTTTAATCGTAAAAGTTATGCAAAAATCGAAAATATAGACGCGATTTTGCTGAATCGTAATATATCAGTTGAAAAAAAGAAACAAATATTGATTAAAAAACTGCATGAAACAATTATAAAGATATTTTCAATAGACAAAAAGACATTCAATAAAAAGGATTTTGATACATTAAGGAAAAAGCTGCATATCATAAGAAGAATAATAATCAAGCTCAGGAGCATAAATTATTACCTTGAGACGGCACTTTTAGAGAATGTTAAAATTTTAAAGATAAAAATGACAAAAGAAAATTCAAAATTAAAGCATCAAGATGCTCTTGCCAAAGATGAATTGGAGGCATTGGAGTACACGACTTACAAGCTTATAGGCGAAGCTGTTATACTGGATAAAAGATTGTTAAAGGAGTACTCACTTAAAGAAAAGAAAATAATTACAAAAGAAAAACTTGAGGAAAAAGACATTGGTTTGATATTAAGGAAAGAATCTAGCGCTCTCGAGCATCTTGAAGCTAAATTGCCGCCGCCAAAAGCTGTAAGCTCTGATCTAATCAAAGAGCCGATATTCACCCATTGGGTTGCAAGAGTTTACGCGCTTTTATCATATTTAGGGCATCTATACGCAAAAGAGATAATGGTTTTCAACAAACTCAAAAAAAACAAAGCAGTTAAAATCAAAATCACTAAAAAAATAATCCAGCTTATGAAAGAGAAATCAAAATTGCTAAAAATAATGGAAGAAAAATCTGTTTCGATGAAAACAAGCAAAAATCAAGGATTTTTGATGCCCAGAAAATCTCGTGGATTTTCTCGGGAATTTAAATTAGACAATGAGCTTAAAAAGGAATTGCATAATCTAACAACAATAATAAATATCTAAAATGGAAAGCACAGAAAGATCCGAAAGAGTAAAAGAAGAAGCAGCAATTGTGCTGGACTTTTTGCCGAATGGCTATCCTTATGATGAAAGGCCTATGTATATGAAAACACCAATAGTGCAAGCTGTAGGAAAGGAGCATTTTGTGCTACTTGAGTTAGTTCCAAAAAAAGGCATACATCTGCAGCCGTTTGAAGAAGTATATATTGGAGATGGCAAAAGAGACAAAATCCACCATATTGTTGGCAAAATGGTGCTTGGCAAATTAACAGCAACTGCTAAATCAGAGCTTGAATTTGTAATAAAAGACATAGTCAAAAAAAATGAAAAGCGATTTGTTGAATTTTTTAACAAGGCGCAGCCATTAAGCACAAGGATGCACCAGCTCGAGCTGCTGCCCGGCTTGGGAAAAAAGCACATGTGGCAGATAATAGAGGTAAGGGAAGAAAAGCCATTTGAAAGCTTTTCCGATTTGAAAAATCGAGTAAAGTTAATGCCAGATCCTGAAAAAACCATAATCAAGAGAATCCTGCAGGAATTAGAAAGCACCGAGAAGCACAAGATTTTTGTAGACACTTAATTATTCTAAAATGAATCACCCACGCCCTAATGCCGAAATTTCGCTGCACGCTCAAATTTTTTATTATGAGAATTAAAGAATTAACGGAGGAAAGGGTAGAAACGGGCTAAAGCCCGAGGTATCCTTTGTATGTAATGAATTTGATTCAAAAACAGATAAGATTCGGGAGTATAAGCACATCTGAAACCGAGTTAAAGGACATAATCAAAGCATGGATTGCCATTTCAATAGCATTTGCGATTGTGTTGAGCGACTCAATCTTTTCTTCAGATTTTTACACAAAGTTCATTGTCGCATCTTTAACCGTCGGCATAGGATTTTTGTTTCATGAGCTTGGGCATAAGATTATGGCGCAAAGGTACGGTTGCTTTGCCGAGTTCAGGTCATTTGACAATATGCTGCTGCTGGCAATTGCAATGTCTTTCTTCGGCTTTATATTTGCAGCTCCAGGCGCTGTTATGATATCCGGAAGAGTTAATAAAATGAGAAATGGCAAAATTTCAGCAGCAGGCCCAATTGTAAACCTAGTCTTATCCTTGATTTTTTTATCTTTGACATTCCTACAACTGCCAAAATTATTTAAAGATATTTCATATTATGGGTTTTTAATAAACTCATGGCTTGCTTTGTTCAATATGATTCCATTTTGGCTTTTTGACGGATATAAAATATTGAAATGGAACAAGATAGTTTATGGACTTATTGTGGCTGTTGCTTTTATGTTCATGCTAATGCAAAACTATATTTTTATGCCTAATTGATGCAATTAAAATGGAACATTATTCAAAATGCCCAAATTGCAGCAGGACCCTGACAGACAACGAGCTTTACTGCTATTATTGCGAACTTGACATAGAAAAGTTAAAAAAGTTGGATAAAAAATATTCAGGTGAAAAACAACATTAAGAATTAAACAACCCAAAAAATATTAAAAATAAATAAAATATTATAAAAAGAAAAATTTTATTTAAAATTTCTAAAAAAAATTTATCGTCGAGAAATTAAAATTTTCTATTTTTTAGATTTGAAAACTTTTAAAAATTGCAAAATTTTTTTGGAGAAATATCGTCTTAAAATCCAAAAAAAGAAAAGATTTAAATACTACCTTTATAATTATTTTCTAATTCAAAAGAGGGATTTTCAAACCGAGAATTTAAAATGAGCGAATTTGGATTGCACGTTACTATCGATGCATCAGGGTGCAACAAAAGAAAACTTTCTTCTGTGACCTTGGTGTACGACATTCTAAACAAGTTGCCTGACAAAATAGGCATGACTAAGATGACTTTGCCTTATGTTGTCAAGTGGCTTGATAAGTTTGCGCAGGGAACAGAAGGGATTTCTGGCTTTGTGATGATTGCAGAAAGCCACATCAGCATACATACCTTTCCAGATCAGGATTATGTGTTTATGGACATCTTTTCCTGCAGGGATTTTAATGCTGAGATGGCAATAAGATATCTGACAGAAGCTTTTGAAGCTAAAAAATATCAGAAACAAATCCTAAAACGGGGCATGGATTTTCCAATGAAATTAGTTTTAAGCCAGGTTAGATAATTTTTTCTATGGTAAAAGGGTAGAAATCACTTAACAGTTCACTATGAATTTCAAAATCTGCAAAGATATTGAAGAGTGCAAGACACTTTGGAACTTATTTAGTCCAAATGAAAGATTATTTGACAATTGGGATTACAGAGCCTGTTTTTTTGATGAAAATGAGCATGAGCCGTACTTTATTGTTGGTTATAATTCAAATGGCGTAGAAGGATTTATCCCTTTAGTCTATGTTAAGGGTAAAAATCAGTATAATTACTTCGGTGGATGGTTTACCGCGGAAAGAAATCTGCTTTTTGTTAAAGACAAAACAAAACTTGTGAATTTTCTTGAGCAATGCCCGGAAAATACTTATGTAGAAGGCTTAGATCCAAAAGAAGGCGACTATTACAATTTTCTAAGTGATGAGTATACACATTACCTCGACCTCTCTAAATACGATTACAGCTTTGAAACATATTTTAGCTCATTTGACAGGAAAAGGCAGAAAAATTTGGAGTATGAATTAAAGAATTTGCCAGAGTATAAAATTTATACGAACAGAATTAAAGACTTAAAAAGACTTATCGAGCTGAATATCAAGGTATTTGAAAATGATTCACAATTTAATGACAAGACAATTACAAATGGCATGCATAACCTGATTAAATTGTTAAGTGAAAATGGTATATTAGATATGATAAGCGTTGAGATTGATGATAAAGTCGAAGCGGTTGACATAGGAGCTGTTTTTAATGGAAGGTACTATGCTTTAATAGGTGCCTCAAATTATCAAAAAATACCAAACCTAGGAAAACTTATGACAATTTTGGACATTAAAAATGCAATAGCAAAAAAAACTATATCCATTGAATTTGGCGCAACAGCAGACCACTGGAAAAATATGTGGGGATTTGATAAAGACATGCTATTAAAATTTGTAAAGTAAAAATATAAACTATGAAAATTTACGATGATATAATAAAAGCAAAGCAGAAAGTCACTGGCGCAATAAACAAATACGGATTTTCTCCAGATCATAATTACTGTAATTATCTTTATTTGCAAAATACAAACAAAAAATGCATCTTTTTTGATTTCGGGCAGTCAAAGGGAGTAATAGCCTTTTATAACAAAAAGAACAATGTATGGCGTGTTACAAACGGAGTTTTTGCGCCTTCTAAAGAAAGGTTAGAAATTTTCTTGAATTTTCTTAATTATATTTTTAAAGAAAAAAAGTCAAAAAGAGTATTCGTTGAATTTTCAGAAGATTTTAAGTCAGAGATATTCAAAAAACTTAAAAATTTATATAAATTTAACGTAAGCTATTCCCTCTATTGGCCAATTTATAATCTAGACAATCTTGATGAAAAATTAAGCGGAAAGCAATGGAAAAAACTCCGTAATATAAGAAACAGATTTTACAATCACTATAAAATCGAGGTAAAAAACCCTAAAAAAATCAATAAAAACATATTAAAAAAGGTTTTTTCTTTATGGGTTAAGAGAAGATACCCAAGAGACAGGGCCAATTTTTATTATTACTTAAATGTGATAGACAGCAATTTCACGGGTTTTGACATATCTAGGGCAATTTCATTAAATAAGGAGGTTTGCTCTTTTTCAGGCGGATGGGCAGTGCCAAACAGCAAACATTTTTATTATGCCATTGGAATTTTTAATTATAAACATAAAAATCTTGGTGATTTTATCAACTTAGATGATTTATTGCATATCAAAAAGCTCGGTTATAAATATGTAGACCTAGGCGGCTCAGATAGGGCAACAATCATCTTCAAAAAAAAATTTAATCCTATAAAAATTTATAAAACATATTTTTTTTCTATTTACAAAAAGCAATAAAGAAAAATTTAAAAAGAAATTATCTTTCAGTCTTTTAGTTTGAAAAAATGGGAAGTGTATTAATCATAGGCGCGGGTGGTGTAGGCAATGTAGTTGCTCATAAATGCGCTCAAATACCTGAAGTTTTCTCTAAAATTGTGCTGGCTAGTCGAAACATTGAGAAGTGCAAAAAAATACAGCAAGATGTAAAAGAAAAGACTGGCAGAATTATTGATATAGCTCAGGTAGATGCCGATGATGTAGCACAAACAGCAGCACTGATTAAAAAAGTCAAACCTGATGTTGTTATCAATGTAGCTCTGCCATATCAAGATTTGACTATAATGGATGCATGCTTGGAAACAAAGGTGCATTATATTGACACAGCCAATTACGAGCCTATAGACGTACCAAAGTTTGAATACAAATGGCAGTGGGCATATAATGATCGCTTCAAGAATGCAGGGATAATGGCATTGCTTGGATGCGGTTTTGATCCAGGAGTATCTAACGTCTTTTGTGCTTACGCTCAAAAAAAACTTTTTGATGAGATTAATGCCATAGACATTCTTGACTGCAATGCCGGCTCCCATGGCCATCCTTTTGCAACTAATTTTAATCCAGAGATTAACATAAGAGAAATAACTCAAAACGGTAAGTACTGGGAAAAAGGAAAATGGATTGAAACCAAGCCATTAGAGTTTAGCATCGATTTTGAGTATCCGGAAGTTGGGGAAAAGAAAAGCTATTTGCTTTTCCATGAAGAGTTGGAATCATTGGTAAAGAACATAAAAGGTTTGGAAAGGATAAGGTTTTGGATGACATTCTCTGAAAATTACATAACACATCTTAAAGTATTGCAGAACATTGGAATGACAAGAATTGACGAAGTTGAATTTGAAGGCAATAAAATTGTGCCGTTGAAATTTCTAAAGGCTTTATTGCCAGATCCAGGTTCTTTAGGCGCAAATTACCAAGGAAAGACTGTTATAGGCTGTGTTTTTGATGGTATAAAAAATTGGAAGCGCAAAAAAATTTACATTTACAATGTCTGCGACCACGCCAAATGCTATGAAGAAGTTAAATCGCAAGCAATTTCTTATACAGCAGGAGTTCCGCCAGTAATAGGGGCTATGCTAATCATTAAAGGCGTTTGGAAAGGAAATGGCGTTTTTAATGTTGAACAGCTTGATCCCGAGCCTTTTATGGAGATGCTTAATAAGCATGGATTACCGTGGAAGCAAACAGATTTCCAAAGTTCGATATTGGAGAAATAAGAACGCCGTCTTTTGTTATAGACGAGGGTATGTTAGAAGGCAATCTTAAAATTCTTAATATAGTAAAGGAAAGGACAGGCGCAAAAATATTGCTCGCATTAAAGGCCTATTCTGCATTCAACACATTTCCCCTAATTAGAAAATATCTTGATGGTGTATGCGCAAGCTCTCCATACGAAGCAAGACTTGGGCATGAGGAGTTTGGCAAGGAGGTAGTAGTTGCAGCTCCTGCATACACAGAAGAGCACATCAAAGAATTAGTCAAGTATTCAACATGCATAATATTCAATTCCTTCAACCAATGGAGAAAATACAAAAAGTTTGTTCTTGAGCATGGCATTGAATGCGGCATAAGAATAAATCCAGAGCATTCTGAATCGCCAGTTCCGCTCTACAATCCCTGCGCACCCAATTCTAGGTTAGGAGTTACAATAAAAAATTTTGATGAAAATGCTCTTGATAGCATAAGCGGACTTCATTTTCATGCATTATGCGAACAGGGAGCTGATGCGCTTGAAAGAGTTCTGGAAGTATCAGAAGAAAAATTTGGCAAATATTTCAGCAAAATGAAATGGGTAAACTTTGGCGGCGGCCATCATATAACCAGAGAAGGTTATGATATTGATTTATTGTGCAATCTTATCAATTCTTTTAAGAAAAAATACAATGTTGATATTTATCTTGAACCAGGGGAAGCAGTTGTACTAAATGCTGGATTTTTGGTTGCATCTGTAGTTGATATAATTAATAATGAAATGGACATTGCAATTTTAGACACTTCTGCAGAAACCCATATGCCGGATGTTTTGGCAATGCCGTATACGCCAGAAATTATTGGTGCAAAAATTACTCCTAATTGCACAGAAGACGATAAGAAAAATTTTCCGCATGTTTATAGATTAGGCGGGCTTACTTGCCTTGCTGGCGACATAATAGGAGATTACACATTTCCAGAAAAGCTTTCGATAGGTTCAAAGTTAGTATTCACAGATATGGCCATTTATAGCATGGTCAAGACTACAACTTTCAATGGAGTTGCTCTTCCATCTATATCAATTCACAAAAAAAGTGGAGATGTCGAAGTTGTAAAAGAATTTGGGTATGAGGATTTTAAGGAAAGGCTATCCTGACTATTAAACTAATAAAATATTTAAAAGAATTAAAAATTCTCGATTTATGGTTGAAAAATTATTATCTGGAAATATTAACAAAGCCGATGTTTTGTTGTTAGGGATTGAATACGATAAAACTTCTTCCTTTGGCAAAGGCGCTGATAAAGGGCCTAGAGCGATAATAGACTGCTTTGACACGCAGCTTGAGCTTTATGAAAGACATACTAAATGGAGTCCAGCAAGGCACTTAAAAATTTCAAGCCTTGTATTATCTAATTTAAAAAATAAAGAGCCAGAGTCAATGGTCACAGAAGTGAGTTCTGAAATTACAAGTAGAATAAATGAGCATAAATTCATTGTTGCTTTAGGAGGGGAGCATTCTATAACCGCAGGAATTTTAGATGCATGGGCTAAAACAAAATTTAAAGATAAAATAACAATATTGCAAATCGACGCCCACTTAGATTTAAGGGAAGATGACTCAGATTATAGCTTAAATCCAAGTAAGTTTGCGCATTCCTGTGTTATGAAAAGAGCTTTGGACATGGGATTTAAAATTGTGCCAGTGGGAATAAGGGCATATGCTGATTTTGAATTGAAGACGGCAAAAGAAAATAACCTAACGATTTTTGAATGGCCTTGTGATGAAAATAAAGATATGATTAATAAAATTATTAATGCAATCAAGACACAAAATGTTTACATAACTATAGACGTTGATGGTTTTGACCCAAGTTATATGCCTGCAACAGGAACTCCAGTCCAAGGCGGCTTGAGCTGGAGATTTGTCTTTGAACTTCTAAAAGAAATTTTTGCTAAAAAGAATATTGTGGGTGCGGATATTGTTGAGGTTGCACCTAGGCAAAATGAGCAATTAACGGAATTTGGAGCAGCACAACTCTGCTATTATATGATTGCTTTAAAGTTTAGAGATAAGGCACAAATTTAAGAAAATTTCACTGCTTAAAATTTATCCAAACTAATGTACAAAAACATAATGTTTATATATTAGTTTATGTATGAGATAATTAAGGGTGGTAAAGTGGTTATTTTAGTAGATCAGTACAATATACCTGATGATATTTTTGAAATAATATTTGCAACTTCTCAGCAAAAAATAGTCGGGAAAGTCCTTGTTAATTGCTTTAAAGAGAATAATGGTGAATTAACCAAATCAGAAATGTCTTTGTTTGCCACAAAGCTTCATGAAGGCAATATTATGACTTATATTGATGACGAGCCCTACACTGGAAGGCCAATTAAAATTTCCTACAACAAAAGACAATTTTACGACAGAATTTTAACGCCTATGAGAAGCATGGGCTTGATAGATTATGACCTTTACAAAAGGACTTACAAACTTTCTGAAAACTTTAACAAATTGATGATAAAGATAGGCATGATGTGGGTTAAAGATATGAAAAAAGCACCAACAAATTTTAGAGTGCAACTAGTTGAGCAAGTTTGAATAT
>CAZUWB010000029.1:0-9769 GCA_964623945.1 uncultured Methanosarcinales archaeon
TTGTATCATTAATCAAAACAAATTGCTTTGGCTCTTGGGCTTTTGAATAGGAGTTTACAACAGAACTTACTGGGATATTTTTGTCGTTAAGGTTGTGAATCATAACTAGTTTTCTGGGCGTTATCAAATTAATGTAATGGTCAGAATCTATAGAATACAGAAAAGCATCTTTGTTTGTGTCGTTGCCGCCTTTAAAGCCTAAGCCTGCTGAGCTTATCACTAAAACGCCTTTAATGTTTCTGTCAATTGCCGCTGCGATTATTGCAATCCTTCCTCCTAAGCTTTCTCCAGCAATTATTATTTTATCAGGATTAATAAATGGAGCGCTGTACAACAAATCATAAGCTCTCAAAGCATCATAAACCATAAGATGCTGGTATGGCTCTTGACCTTTTAAAAAACTAGCATAATCATCATCTAGAGTAGGAAAATTACCATCAGTTTCGCCTACACCTCTTTGGTCTATAGTTAAAACTGCTACATCAAGCTCAGCAATCTTCTTGGCAAGCTCCAGCTCGCTTTCTTTTGAAACACCTGCGCCTGGCAGCAAAACAACTCCTGGCAATAAATCTGCTGCTGACTTTGGCAAAACCAACAAGCCGTAAATATTGCCTTTTGTACTTTCAAAAATAACCTTGCTTATTGCCAAATTTTCAGTCTCATCGTAATTTTCCCTTATAAACTTTATTTCGCCCCTGTCCAAAGGATAATAGAGGTATCCGTTATCGTCAACGCTCCATAATATTTTTTCCTCTTCTGCTTCTTCAGTTTGCTTTGATTTTGCAAGAAGGGGCTTTAAATAAAATACACTTACTACAAGAATTAATATAATAATTACGCTTAAATACAAATATCTTTTTTTTATTTTCATATAATGCTGATAATTTTTTTGAAATTTGAATTATTCTGATTATTTTTATAAATCTTTGCCAATTGCATTATATTAGCTTTGTCGACATTTATTTTTTTATTAGCTAATATTTTATTAATATAGCCACTTATCAGAAACTGACAAAACTGAGTTACATTTTTTGGATTCTTCACATAATGCGTTCTTTCAAAATCAATTAAAAAAGTCTTGCTATTGCTGACTAGTATATGCTTTAATGGGTGGTGCATCTCCTCCTTGTCAATTTTAAGCTTATCCAGAATATACATTTGATTAAAAACATTCTTTATTATTTTTCTTATATTATCTTTATTTGATTTTTTCAAATAATCAATAATAAAATCGCCAGAAATATATTCATATATAAAGTAATCATCATCAAAAAATAATAATTTTGGGCCTATTTTGTGTTTTTTCAATTTTTTCAGCCATTTTGATTCATTTGCTATTCTGCCAAATGCCGTGCTTTCAGGATTTTTTGTTTTTATCACGATTTTCTTATTATTGTAAAGTCCTGTAAAAAGCAAGCCGCGATGCCCTTTTGTTAAGTACTTTACATTTTTAATGCCTTTATTTTCCAGTTCACGAGAAAATCCTTTGGATTTTCTGTGCCCCGAAAATCTAAGATTTTCTAGGGTTTTTAGAAAATTATTTTTCCTTAATAAATAAATATAAATGTCCTCAAAGAAAATATGAACTTTTTCAAGCTCTTCGAATTCAAGCAGATTGTTTTTAATAAATTCCTCTACTTTTTCCTTTTTTGTCAAAGACGAGAAAACCATTAAAACAATTCCATTTTGCTTTAAAAAATTGTTAGCTTCATTCAAAAATCTTTCAATAACTTCATATCCCTTCTTGCCGCCTTCAACTGTCAAATCTTTCAGTTTTAATTCCTGCGGCAAATATGGTGGGTTGAATATTATTACATCAAATTTTTCTTTTATTTTTTTGAATAAATCGGATTGCAGGAATTTTATTTTTTTATTTTTAATATTTTTTTTGCAGTAATTAATTACCCCTTTTTGCAAATCAGTTGCTGTAACAGAGCTAACGTTATTGTTTTGAGCAGCAGCAATTGCCTGTATTCCAGAACCTGTTCCAATATCAAGTACTTTGCCTTTAGCATGTTGTCTAACGTAACGCTCAAGCAATGAGCTGTCCTCTTGCGGCTGATAGACTGATTTGCAGCTTGCCATATGAATGCGAATGAGCTACTCGCTCACAAGTCACTGGACCTGTCGGGATTTGAACCCGAAGTCTCACCCTATCTAGTTGTTTGCGAGAATTCTCGCGAACTCGCATTCAGCTCAAAGCGAGGGGTGTATTCTACCATTGAACTACAGGCCCAATCACATTAATTTAAAAATATTTATATATGTTGCTTAAATACTAAATAGAATGGGAAAAAATTTATTTCTTCCTCTTGTTCATAAGTTCTCTTAATAATATTACTTCTTTTTTTAGCAATTTAGTTTCTTCAATGTGCTCTTTAATTATTGTGCCCAATTCTTCTTTAACGCTTTCATTGCTGTCTGTCAAAATAACCACGAATATCAGAATGAGCCATAAGAAGACAGAAGTTATAAATGCCCAGTTTATTCCAGGCTCGGTTGAGTATGTTTTGTTGATAAGCCAAAAACCAGCAATACTGATAAAAATTCCCACCACCAAAAGCAATTTTTCAAATAACGTGGCCTGACTGAATTTTTTAAATACATATTCAAACATTTAAATCACCTTTTTTATTATCCTCTTTTATAAGTGCCCATCAACTGAGCTTGGGCTATAATATGGCCCTGCATTGCATTTTCCAAATCATGCTTTGTAGAGCCTTCCGGCAAATTAAGCTCTGCATCTAGAGCATAAAACTTGAAAAAATACCTGTGAGTGCCTGAAGGAGGGCAAGGGCCACCATATCCTTGTCTGCGAAAACTTGTCATTCCTTGAACACCTCGCGGCTCTTCTCCTTTGCTTATTTCTTTTGTATCAGGAGGAATATTCCACACAACCCAATGAATAAATATGCCCACAGGAGCATCTGGATCGTCCATTATCAAAGCCAAGCTTTTTGCATTTTTTGGCACATCGCTTATGCTCAAATGTGGAGATATATCATCACCATCGCATGTAAATTCCGATGGAATTACTCCATTATTTGCAAAAACTGAGCTTGTTAATTTCATATTAGCATTAGTTTCTTGAACTTCAATTTGATTTTGTTGCTGACAACCAATAACAAAAATTATTATTAAAGCATAAAATAAAAATTTGATATTTTTAAACATTAAAATAACTGTTGATTTTGATATTTATAAGCTTTTTGCAAATCAAATGCGAGTGAACTTCGTTCAGTCGAATGCGAGAGTTCGCCTCTCGCTCGCTCAGTTACCCGAACTCTCTCACAATTGACTCAGCAGATTTTTTCATATCTTTTGCTTCGTATATTGCCCTGCCAATTATTGCATGCCATCTATCTAGTTTTTTTGCCAAATCGCTGATTTTACCGCCTTGGGCTATCAAGCCAGGAGAATAAAAAACAGGCTCTTTAATTTTATTTTCAATTATTCTTTTGTATTCCATAACTTTATCAGGCTTGTTTCCTGGGATAACAAAGTCTGTAACACCCATTGAAGCTGCAATTTCATAAATTCTTTTGGGCGCATTATCTTCAATAAAGCCGCCTGCTTCTTTAAGAAAAGCCTGATGTGTCATTTCACCTCCTATGATAACATTCATTTTAGCTTGCTGCGCTGCCTTAATCCAAGCCACTTCTGTTTCTGGACCTGCCTGCGGAAACAAAATGACTGCGTCTACAATTTTGCAAGCTTTCATAAACTCGCTTCCCATTTCCGGAATATCCGTTCCAGCCTTTTGATGATCATAAATTATTGGTAGCTTTGTTATTTTCCTTATTGTCTTAACAACTTTATCAATTCCAAATGGAATTACAAGCTCGAATCCAATTTTATAAGCGCCAACACCTTTAACAGAACAAGTATATTTGACTAACTTGCTTAATTTTTCCAAGCTATCAACATCACAACTTGGTATCATTGATTTTTTTAATTTTATTATTGGCATTTTTATTTTAAAAATTATATTGCTATTCTATAAATAAAAGCAATCAACAAAACTGCTAATAATACAAACAATGCCCAAAAGTCTTTTGCAAAATTTTTGATTTTCATTATTTTAATTGATTATTGATTGTTATTTTTTATTGTTTATGCGTTTTATTGAATTTAAATGGATTGCTCATACTGCAACCCATCCTTCAGGATGCTTTTTCCAGTCCATTATGTGATTTAACTGCTCTTTTGATATGTATTTTTTCTTCAATGCAGTTCTTACAAAACTTGTGAAATTTGTAAGTGTCAGCAATTTTACATTCACATTTTCAAAATTATTTTTTGATTTCTCCAATTCGTAAGTAAAAATCGCAATGCAGTATTCAACAACTGCCCCTTTTTCCCGAACAGCGTTTATTGTGTTAAGGGAGCTGCTTCCTGTGCTTACCAGGTCTTCAACAATAATATAGGTTTTATTTTCTTCTACTTTTCCCTCTACTTGATTTTCTTTGCCATGCTCTTTTGCTTCGCTTCTGACATAAATCATCGGCTTTTTCAATTTTTGAGCAAGCCAAGCAGCCCATGGAATTCCTGCAGTTGCAGTGCCTGCAAACCCATCAAATTTTATTTTATTTTTTTGAATTAATTTTATGAAAGAGTTTATTATAAATTCCCTTTCCTTTGGATAGCTCATAAGAATTCTGTTGTCTGTGTAAATAGGGGCCAAAATTCCAGATGCCCATCTGAATGGCGGCTTTGTTCTTAGCATTACAGCATTGACATTCAACAATATTTCAGCAGTCTTATCTGGCATATTGAACCTCTTTGGCTTTTATATCAAAAATCTCTACATTATCATAAACAATATTTCCATTCACAACAGTCATTACAGGCCAGCCTTTTAATATTTTGCCTTCGAAAGGGCTCCATTTGCATTTTGTCAATAAATCTTCATTTCTTACAGCCTGTCTCTTGTCCAAATCAACAATAACTAAATCAGCGTCGCAGCCTTCTTTCAAAAAGCCCTTGTTTTTTATCTTGAAAATTTTCGCAGGATTTTCACAGCAAAGCTTTATTATAGTCGGTAAATTTATTTTGTTATTATTAAAAGCGTCAAGCAGTAATGGCAGCATTGTTTCTACTCCGGGAACTCCAAATGGATAGTTTGATTTTTCTTTCTCTTCTTTTAAATGAGGAGCATGGTCAGTTGCAATAATATCAACAGTTCCATTTTCAATTCCTTGCCACAAAACTTTCTGGTCATTTTCTGTTTTTAACCTTGGCTTCATTTCTGCAAAAGCTCCTAGGCTTTGCAAATCTTTTTCATTCATAAACAAGTGATGGGGAGTTACTTCCGTAGTTATCTGATTTTTTATTTTATTTGATTTTGCATAACTTAATTCTTTTGCAGAACTTACATGAGCAACATGAAGTTTGTTTTTTATTTTAGTTTTGGCTAGAATGTCAACTGCATTTTTTACATTTTCTTCTTCTGCGTGTATAATTGTCATTTTTGATATTTTAAATATTTCAGACATTGCCTCAAAATCATTGACTTTTAAGTCGCCAGTCGTGTAGTCCATATACAGCTTGACTGCTGCAATGTTTTTTGCTTTTTTTATATCAGCCATGTTGTCTTTTGTAGCTCCAAAAATCAATCCGTAATTGACAACGCTTTTTGCTGCAAGCTTTCTTTTTTCTTCAAGAGCAGAAACAGTTGTTGTAGGCGGCAATGTATTTGGCATGTCCAAAATTGTTGTAATGCCGCCCTTTGCAGCAGCCATCGAGCCTGTCAAGAAATCCTCTTTATGGGTTAAGCCAGGCTCGCGAAAATGAACATGGCAATCAATAAGCCCAGGCAGAACAAAATTGCTTTTTGCATCAATTATTTTTTCTGATTTTGGCTCTTTGTTTGTTATTTTTGCAATTTTGCCGTTTTTTATTAAAATATTTTTGACGTATACTTTATCTTTTATCAATATTCTGCAGTTTTTTATTAAGAGGGGCATTTTATTGATGTATTGAGTGATATTCCTTTATCGTGACTTTTCTTCCGCTTTTTAGTCTTGCAAAATTTCCAAATTCTGAAAGCCGACTTAACTGGCTTGAATTAAAGATTGGGCCGTCTATGCAGCATATCTTGTCATTTATCATGCATTTTCCGCAAATTCCAAAACCGCAAGCCATGTACCTTTCAAGAGAAGCTTCGCATTCTACTTTATGCTTAGTGCATATTTCAAAAATCTTTTTCATCATTATTTCAGGTCCGCAAGTATAAACTATTTTTATTGTTTTATTTGATTTAAGCAACTTGTCTAATACATTTGTTGTAAAACTTTTTTTTCCATAACTTCCATCATCTGTTGTCACAATCATATTTTTGTTTTTGTATCTTTTTAAATAAATCAGATGCTCTTTGCTCCTAGCACCATTGATAATAATTGGATTTTTTAAAATATCAATCAAAGTAGACACAGAAGCCATACCAACACCTCCTCCTACAACGCAAGCAGTGACATGCGAGGCTCGCGAAGAGTCTCGCTCGCCATGTCGGTCTTTTGCAGAAAAGCAGTTTCCGTATGGGCCTCTTATGCCTACCTTATCACCTTTTTTGAGCTTGTCTAATGAATTTGTGAATTTTCCTATTGATTGCGATGTGAAAGCAAACTCATTTTTATTCCAATAAGAAACAGCCATTGGCTTTTCGTCTATATTAGGCATCCATACCATCATGAATTGTCCAGGCTTACATTCAATAGAATGCTTGAAGAAAAATGATTTCTGGTTTTTGCCTTCTTGCACAACATCGCTAATTTCCAACATTTGTGGAATGTCTGTTTTGCAAGCTTCGTGATGCGACATTTTTTGATTTTTTATTTATTTAATTTTTATTTTAATGTTTTTTTAAATTTTTTATTGGATTTTAGTAAATGTATTTTTTTATTAATGTGAGTTTTTTATTGTTTTATTTTTCTTTAGCTAAGGTTTTTGCGCTTCTTGTCCTTTACAATAGGACATTTCAATAAACTTTTTAATTTTAAATCAAAAATTACTTATGCGCAATTCCCCTGATTTCATTTAAACTCTTGACTTTATTCTTCTTCATCCAAGCAATCATTTCATTGCAAATTTTTCTAAAAATATCAATTCCCCTGTAATAAATTCCTGTGCCGATGCCAACAGCAGTCGCGCCTGCCATTACCATTTCCAAAGCGTCTTTTCCGTATGTAACTCCGCCTGTTCCAATGATTGGTATCTTTACAGTTTCATATATTTCATAGACGCATCTTACGGCAATTGGCTTAAGTGCTGGTCCTGAAACTCCTCCAATTTTATTGGCAAGAATTGGCTTTCTTGCATCAATATCAATCACCATTCCAGAAGCTGTATTTATTGCAGTTATTGCATCTGCTCCTGCTTTTTCAGCAGCATGCGCTATTTCTTTTATGTCATAAACATTCGGGCTTAGCTTTATGCTGATAGGGATTTTGCCGCTGTTTTTCTTTACAATCTTAGTGACTTTAGCAGTCAAGCCAGCGTCTGCATAATATGGCATTCCATAATCCAAATGCGGGCACGAAATATCAACTTCAATCATTGCCGGCTTTAGCAATGACATTTTTTTAGCAACCTTGCCAAACTGCTCAATTCTGTAGCCGTAAATGCTTCCTATAACAGGCACGCTTAAGTTGTCAAGCCTTTGAAAATCTTTCATTGCAGAATCAATTCCCTGCCCCGGCAAGCCAACGGCATTAAGAAATACATCCTCATAAGCAAACATTGTTGGGTTTGCATTTCCAACTCTTTCTTCATGGCAAAGTGATTTAAGAGTTACAGCACCTGCCCCTGCTTTGCCTATCCTGTCAATGCTTTCTTTTGTGACGCCCAAAATTCCAGAAGCGAGAATGGTAGGATTTCTTAATTTAATATTGCATAGCTTTGTCTGAAGCATTTTTATTATAAAATTTCAATATTTAATTTATTTTATTATTTGATTTAAGCAAAATGATATATTTTTGATTGATAGTTGCCATCTTTCTTAACGCAGTATACGTTTTTGCCATAATTTTTATAATTTTAAATATTTTATTAATGTTTAATAGTTATTGTATTTTTAACAATACTCCCATCACCATTCTTTTTATGCTGTGTATTTTCTGTCTATCTCTTCCATTTTTTTGTCAATCTTTTTTTCAGCTTCTATTCTTTCCATTTCATATTCTTTCATATCAACAAATTTTATATATTCTGTCAGTGAGGGATGGACTTCCTTGACTTTTAAATAAATCTGTTGCGCAACCCTCCTGTAATCAGGATGTCCTTGCTGCATGCTCCTTAGCTCTGTAAAATGGCAAACCTCCCTTAGGTTCATTTTCATGTACCATCTTATTTTATAGCTTAATGGAACAACATATTGCGCTTCCTTTGGATACTCTTTTGATATTGTTTTAAAGGATTCTTTCGCCTTTTCCATAAGCTCATGATACTCTTTATCAAAACCCGCTTCAATCAATTCTTTTGGAGTGTCGTAGCCATGAATTACTGTTAAGTCTTGAGGCTCTTGAGTCAATAAGCGATGCCTTTGCAAGTCCCTGTAAATTCCATAATTGCTCAGAATATCAAAAGTGTAATAAGCATGCTCAAATGCCCTTCCTGGCTTATGTCTTCTGTTTGCTCTTCTTGACACGTACTCTTTAATTAATTCTTTTTTTTCATCTTCATCCATATTTCTTACAATTTCTTTTATTTGAGTTAATGGCATTTTAGAGTATGGATAAATCATTGCCTGCAATACTTTTTCTTCAGCATCTTCATCATAATCTACTAATGTGACTTCTTCTGATGATTCTGGCAATTGCTCTATGTTGTTTGCAACAAATTTATTTGTTGCTTTGTAGGTTTCAGAAATATATTGCTGAGCGCTTTTGCCATAATTATCATTTGCCCTTTTAACAAAAGAAGGAATTACTTTGCTTAATTCTTCGTGCATTGATGCTGCTAGATTTCTTATTTCTGCCAGCGGGTGAGCATACATTTTAACCATCAAGTATTCAAATGCTCTTCCATTTCCATACATGCCAACATTTGTCATTGTTGATGCTGGCAAAAAAACTCTTAGAATGTCGCATGCTTTTGCCCTTACTGCAGAATTATAAGCTCTGTCTGTAATACCTTCTTCTTTTGGAAATCTTTCCATAACCCATTTCGTCATAGGCTCTGTTAATCTTGAATAGGTATCAAACAACAAATCGCAAGTGTCAATGTACAAATCAGCAAATCTTGAGCCTATTATAACAGGATCTCTGACATATTGATATTGCCCATTTATTTTTTGATGAAACCAAACATACCTTGTCGATTTTTCTAAAGGAGAGATGCCAATTCTCGGCGCTTCAATAACTTTTGCCGCAATCTGGCTAATCTGCTCGCATGCCAGATTAGCTCCACCAAGTTCAGCTACACTATCATCGCCATAACCAACTAAAACCCTGTCATAAAATTCCTCTGCTTTTTTGACAGCAACAATCTGCTCTTCTCCTTTAGCTGTTTGAAAGCCTACAATTTCCTTGAAGCCCATCTCAGGCTTCATTATGAATTCATCCAACAGAACTCTTCTTAGGCTTTTTGTGGACCTGCTGTACCTTGAGAATAAAGCTCCTTTGACAACTTCTGGCAAGTTGACTAATGCAAATATTGGCTTGTCAAGATTGGTAAAAAATGGTTTTAGAACTTCCTTTTCTTCTTGAGTAAATTCCTCCAACAAAACCACCATCAATTAAGAAATAAAGAACGTATTTAAGGGTTTTGGTTT
>CAZUWB010000030.1:0-5159 GCA_964623945.1 uncultured Methanosarcinales archaeon
ACAACATCATTTATCAAATAGTCTGGAGTGGAAGCCCCTGCTGTAACTCCTATTTTTTCCTTTCCAACAAACCATTCTTTTTGAAGTTGCTCTTCTGATTGTATGAAATAGCTTTCAACACCAAGCTCTTTGCATTTTGCATAAAGCTCTTTGGAATTGCTTGAGTTTTTTCCTCCAATAACAATGACAATATCGCTTTCTTTTGCCAGTTCTTCAGTGCCTGATTGGCGTTGCTTTGTTGGATTGCAAATAGTATCAACAAAGCCATATTTTTTATTTAAATCTCTCAAATTTAAAGGTATTCCTTCAAATTTTTCATTTGCTAACTTGGAATTGATGTTGTCAATAAGTTTTTTATAGCCATAAA
Source organism: uncultured Methanosarcinales archaeon (assembly GCA_964623945.1). Classification (GTDB taxonomy): domain Archaea; phylum Nanobdellota; class Nanobdellia; order Woesearchaeales; family GW2011-AR4. The sequence goes on from CAZUWB010000030.1 coordinate 368, forward strand.
CTGACATTGTTGTTTGTGAGATTATTGCTACTTTTTCAAAATTATTTTTATTGATATAATCGATTGCTCTCTCAAAATGTTCTGGCTCTTCTACAATAAATGTGTCCTTTCCTTTCAAATGATAGCTTGTTCCTATGGCTTCCGGATGATTTGCTTTGCCAAATATAATCACTTCATAACCATTGTTTTTCAATTTGATAGCCACATTATGGACAAGAGTGACTAGTGGACATGTTGCATCGTTAAGGTTATTTCCTTTTGTTATACCTTTTTCTTCCAAAGCTTGATATGTTGTTCCTGGCTCGCCGTGTGCTCTTAAGACAGTTACTGCATTTTCAGGAATTTCATTTATATTTTCAACAAAAATTATACCTTTATTTTCTAAATCTTTTATGACTTTTTCGTTATGAACAAGCTGCCCATAAACATAAGTTTTTTCATTATTTTGAGCGACTTCTTCTGCAATTTCAATTGCTTTCTTTACTCCAAAGCAAAATCCTGCATTCTTAGCAATTTTTATTTCAACCATTTTCAATACAGTTTTAGTAACGTTATTTTTTATGTAAATTTAATGTTGTTTTTTATTTTGTATTTTTTTCACAACGCATTAATCATTTTGCCATTATTTTTTTTAACTAAATAAAATAATATGAATTTAAAAGAAAAATAATGTAAAATCATTTAAATAGTTTTGCATAGTGCCATCGAAGATGGCACTTTTTTGATGAAACTTTTTTACGAAAAAGTTTCCCGCCGAGTTGCATGCGAGAACGCTTGCATACTCGCGTTCATCTCAACTGGCGGAACGGTTGTCTTAAATAGTTTTTGTCAAAAAAACAAAAGGATAGTCATATTGTATTTTGAAAAAGGCTTCCCGTGCTTCATAGATGCTGTTAAAAACACCAAAGACTGTTGGGCCTGAGCCAGAAACACAAGCATTTAAAGCATCATTTCTCAGCAAATTATTTTTTATTTCACTTATTATTTTGTATTTTTTTGTGACTATTGGCTCAAAGTCATTATGCAGATTATTTGCTATTTCTTTTATGTCTTTTTTTTCAATTGCTTTTGTCAAATTATTTATGTCTGCTCTAGTTTTTATTTTGGGTTTTTGCTTGTCAAAAGCTGAGTAAGCCCATTTTGTTGAAACTCTAAAGCCGGGATTGATAAGCACAATATTTATGCTGAATGATTTTTTTATTCTTTTAATTTTATCTCCTATCCCTTCGACTAAAGCTGCATTCGCCCCTATAAAGAAAGGCACATCCGAGCCGATTTGCGAAGCTAATTCAATTAATTGCTTTTCTTTTAGCTTTAACCCCCATAATTTGTTTAAGTTGAGCAATGCAGTTGCTGCATCACTTGATCCACCACCTAAGCCTGCTTCAATCGGTATGTTTTTCTCAATGAAAATCTTGGCTCCATGCCTTAGTTTGAACTTCTTTTTTAACAGCAAAGCTGCTTTATAAGCCAGGTTATTTTCATTTTCAAGCTCTTTGTTTGTGCATTCTACTATAATTCTGTCCTCATTTGTAGGCTCAATTGAAATAGTATCGCTTAGCTCTATCTTCTGCATAACAGCTTGCAGGTTATGGTAGCCGGAAGTTAGCCTTTTGCCTATTCTAAGGAAAAGATTGATTTTTGCATAGGAATTTATACTCATATTTCAATAAGAATTTTAATTGTTTATTAAATTTACGTATAATATTTTTACTACTAAATAGAAACGAAAGATTTATAAATAGTAAAGAATTTGAATATATAACTTTAGGAGGTATAATTATGACAACTACACAACAACCACATGTGAAAGATTTAGATGGTATGATTCTATGGGTTATGTCAGAATTTGGGCTTCAACCAGAAAAGAAATTTAATCCAAAAGGTGTTATCGAAATTATAGGTAAAATTCCTCAGCCTAACGGTAATGAAGCTAATCAAGACTTAACTTACAAAATAGTAACTGCACAACAAGGTGCATTTAATGGTTCTGTATTTGGACCTGACCCACAAAATCGTTATACTTCACCTGCAGATAGAGTAGTTAGGGTTGTTGATGATGCCTTAGGTATATTAGGTTATAAAATAAATCAACATTTTTCACCTTATGTGGAATACAAAAGGTGAAATTATGCAACAAATCCTGTTATCTTCTTATATTTTAATAAATGTTAGGTGAAAATTTTATGATAGATGGGATTGCTCAAAAAGTTGGTATGCATTTTACGCAAGAGCTTTCAGATGGAAATCTATTAATACACGGATTTGTGGATGGTAAGTTAATTGGTTCTTATAGAATTAACATGAGCGATTCAGATATTGTAAAGGGTAAAATTAATGTATTTGAAAGGGGAAAGGGTTATGCAAGACCTATAATTGAACGAGCCATAGAAGTTCTACGAGAAATAAAGTTACCTCACTATGTTTACCTTAGCAATCCTGAAGCTGAAAAAAAATTAACCCGTATTTTTAGAGATAATGGATATACAGAAACAGAAGATAGCCATTTAGTATTTAATTATGGATAACAGTCACAACAACAAAGCATTGCATGCCTTTTCCTTGCCCGAATGAAGTAAGTTTGTCTCCAGAAGTATAAGCAATTCCAATAGTTTCTTTTTTTATTTTCAATATATTTGCTAATGAATTTTTAATGCTGTCAGTGTATCTTTCTAATTTTGGTTTGCTAGCTTCTATCATAACACTTACATTGTTAATATTATAATTTTTTTGATTTAATTTATTTAATATTACTTTTAAGTATTCTTTGCTATCAGTAATTCCTTTCTTAAACATATTATCAGCATAATAGCCAAGAGACCTTTCGCCAATTGCAGAGCTTATTGCATTAAACAAAGCATGCAAAATAACATCACCATCAGAATTTGCTTCTAATCCGATTTGATTTGGTATTACGTATCCACCTAAAAATAATTTTTTGTTTTTATTTTTAGAGAATTCATGGCTGTCTTGTCCAAACCCAATTCTGAAGTTTGTAGTTATATTGTTTCTCTTCATCAAAATTCCTTCTGCAATCTTTAAATCATCTTCTGTTGTTATCTTTATATTCTCATAAGAGCAATTTACAATCTTTACTTTTTTGCCTAAAGCTTCAACCAGAGAAACATCATCTGTAAATTTTAGTTTTTTATTTTTAGCATTTTTAAAAGCTTCAATAAATAATCCATATTTTATAGCTTGAGGGGTTTGCACTTGATAAATATCTTTTCTTTCAATTGTTTTTTCAACAAAATCTTTGTTTATTTTTTTAATTGTGTCCTTTAATGGAAATCCAGCAACAGCTGCACCATATTGTTTAGCTGCGTTTATGCAATCAACAATTTCATTTTGCTTTATTAACGGATTGCTGCCGTTATGCACAACAACAACATCTTGATTTTTTGCTTTTTTTATAGACATTAAGCCATTATAAACGGAGTCCTGTCTTTCTTCTCCGCCAATGACGATATTTTTAATTTTGTCAAAATTATATTGAATCTTTATTTTTTTTATTTTATTAATGTCATTTTTTTGTGTTACGACAGTTATTTCATCAACTAAATTGCAATCTTGAAAATTTTTTATTGTGTGATAAATCATTGGCTTGTTTAATAATGGAAGAAATATCTTATTGGTATTTTTCTTCATTCTTTTGCTTTTTCCAGCAGCGGCAATTATTGCAAAGTTCATTTTAAGAATATTTTTATAATTAATGACGCAAAACTATTTCTTCTTCTATTAATTTTTGAGTTTCTTCCTTAACTTTTTTGTCGACTTCAAGAATTTCTTTTAGATTTGGATTTTCTATAAGTTTGTGCTCATTCATCATTTTCTTGATTATTTTTTGAATATCTAAAAATCTTATTTTATTTTGCAAGAAAGCATGAACTGCGACTTCATTTGCTGCATTCATTACAGCTGGCAAAGTTCCTCCTATTGTGCCTGCTTCATAAGCGTATTTTAAGCAAGGAAACATTTCAAAATTTGGCTCTTTGAATTCAAGATTTCTTACTTTTGCTAAATCTAAAGAAGTTTGGAAATTTAAGAATCTTTTTGGATATGATAAAGCGTATTGTATTGGAATTCTCATGTCTGGCAATCCAAGCTGCGCAATTACTGATTTATCTTGAAATTCTACTAAAGAATGTACAATGCTTTGTGGATGAATAACAACTTTAATTTTTTCATAATCGATTCCATAAAGCCAATGTGCTTCAATTATTTCAAATCCTTTGTTCATCAAAGTAGCGCTATCAATTGTTATTTTATTGCCCATATTCCAAGTTGGGTGATTTAAAGCGTCTTGAACAGTTACATTTTCCAATTGCTGCTTTGTGTAATTTTTGAATGGACCACCTGAGCATGTAATTGTTATTTTGCTTACTTCCTTGATATTTTCTCCATTTAAGCATTGGAAAATAGCGTTGTGCTCTGAATCAATTGGCATTAAATTGACATTATTTTTTTTGACTTCTTCCATTATTACAGAGCCTGCTGCCACAAGCGTTTCTTTGTTTGCTAGTGCTATATTTTTTTTGTGTTTTATTGCATTATAAGTTGGTTCAATTCCAATAGAGCCAACCAATGCATTGACAACAGTATCAGCTTCACTTAAAGATGCTACTTTATTTATTCCTTCAATTCCAGAATAAACTTGGCAAGAAGAAAAATTAAGCAAATCATCAACTTTGCTTCTGTCCATTATAGCTACTGCTTTTGGCTTGAATTCCTTAATTTGCTTTAATAACAAATCAGAATTTTTGTTTGCAGTCAAGCCAACAACTTTGAATTC
>CAZUWB010000030.1:5259-9704 GCA_964623945.1 uncultured Methanosarcinales archaeon
TCATTGATTCTTCTTACAATCTTGCCTTCTTTATACAGCAAATGATTTCCAGGTGCGCCAACAATTCCAATGTCTGCTTTTTTGCTTTCGCCTGGACCATTCACTGCGCAGCCCATTACAGCAACATGAATTGGCTTTTTCAATTTTTCAGTTGCATTTTCGAGCTGCTCAACTAATTTAATCACATCAATCTCTGTCCTTGCGCAAGTCGGGCAGCTTGTAACTTCCACTCCTTGCTTTCTCAAGCCGAGCGCTCTCAAAATATGCTTGCCAACTTTTACTTCTTCCCTTGGCTCTTCTGAAAGTGAAATCCTTATTGTGTCACCTATGCCTTCAAAAAGTAACATTCCAATGCCCATAGATGATTTTACAGTGCCTGGAATCTTAGAGCCAGATTCTGTAACTCCAAGATGCAAGGGATAATCTGTTTTTTCTGCAAATAATCTGTATGCCTTTACCATTCTAGGCACATCAGACGCTTTTAACGAAACAATTGTGTCATAAAAATTTAAATCCTCGAGAATTTTTATATTGCGCATTGCGCTTTCAACCATTGCTTCTGGCGCATAGCCATACTTATCGAACAAGTCTCTTTCAAGAGAGCCAAGATTTACTCCAATGCGCATTGGAATTCCATAATCTTTTGCTGCTTTGACAACTTGCTCAACTTTGTCAGGGTTTCCAATATTGCCGGGGTTAATTCTTAACTTGTCAACATATTTTGCAGCTTCTAAAGCGATTCTGTAATCAAAATGAATGTCAACAACAAGAGGAATGCTAATATTTTCCTTTATTTCTTTTAGTGACTTAGCGGCTTCCATTGTCGGAGCGCTTACTCTTATAATTTCACAACCAACTTCCTCCAAGCCATGAATCTGCTCAACAGTTGCTTTTACATCAGTTGTATCTGTAGTAGTCATTGATTGAACTGTTATAGGCGCATCTCCTCCGATGTAGAGCTTTCCTACTTTTACTTTTCTTGATTTTCTTCTTTCAAACATTTTATTTTGAGATTATTTTTTCATTAAAATTTTGCCATTAATTTAAATTTAAAAACATTTTAAAAAATATTAAAAATTCATTCTATATATGCACTGCACTCATAGCACCAAGTAAAATCATAATCACAATGAATCGTTTTTATTATTGGGTGTTTTGTTTTATTGAAATGCTCTGTGTCATGCGCGTTATGAGATTCACAGCAAAATACTTTGCCGCATGAAGTGCAAATCCTCAAATGCTCTTTATCCTTGCAAACTTCACATTCTTTCTTATTTGATTTAGTGATTTTAATCTCTTTGGCATGAGGGCATTCTTCCTTCCTTATTTTTGGAGTTAGTACGTGCGGCATTTTTTATTTTTTACTCAACATTTCATTTATTGCTATTTTTATGCTTTCTTTGTCTATTCCGGCTAATTTTTTTTGTATGTCTGGCTTGCCGTGCTCTATAAACTTGTCAGGAATGCCTATTCTTTTGACATTTGCTTTAATTCCCTTGTCTTCCAATAATTCTATTATTGCAGAGCCAAAGCCACCGTTAACAGTTCCTTCCTCTAAAGTTATTATGTTCTTTATTTTTTTTGCATATTTTAACATTAATTCTTCATCCAATGGCTTAACGAATCTTGCATTGATTATTGTTGGATTACACTTGAGTTCTTCAACAACGCTTATTGCATCGTATAAGATTGGACCAACTCCTAGAATTAATAAGTCATTTCCTTCCCTCAAAATTTCTCCTTTGCCAATCTCAAGCTTTTTGAATTCAGAATCAAGCCCAACACCGACTGCATTTCCTCGTGGATATCTTAAAGTGCATGGTCCTTTAATGAATGTTGCAGTATAAAGCATATGTTGTAATTCATTCTCATCTTTTGGAACCATTATTGTAACATTAGGAACTGCTCTAAAGTAAGCAATGTCAAAAGGTCCATTATGCGTTGGACCATCATCGCCAACTAAGCCTGCTCTGTCCAATGCAAATATAACTCCAAGATTTTGCAAGCATACATCATGAATAATTTGATCATAGGAGCGCTGCAGGAAAGTTGAATAAATAGCACATACTGGCTTCATTCCGCTTATTGCCAATCCTGCTGCAAATGTGACTGCATGCTGCTCTGCAATGCCAACATCAATTGTCCTTTCTGGAAAATGTTTTTCAAATTTATGTAAGCCTGTGCCAGATTTCATTGCTGCTGTTATTGCAACAATTCTTTTATCTTGCTCAGCAATCCTTATCAAAGCATTGGCAAATGCATCTGTATAGGTAAGCTTGGTTGTTGTAACGTATTTCTGACCATTTACAGGGTCAAAAGGCGACATTCCATGAAACTTGTCGATGTCAGCTTCTGCAAACTTGTAGCCTTTGCCCTTTTCAGTTTTTACATGCAACAAAACAGGCCCTTTCAAGTCCTTGATGTTTCGCAATGCAGGTATTAATTCATCAAGATTGTGACCATCAATAGGACCAAAATACTGGAATCCCATACTTTCAAAAAAAATGCCTTCACTTGTTATAGTCCTTAATCTTTCCTGTGCTTTAAAGACTTTATCGAGCTCTTCCTCTCCGATTCCAGGAATCTTCTCCAATAAATTCCTAGTTTTCTTTCTTAATTCAAAATAACCTGGCCTTAAAACTATTTTATTCAAGTAATTAGAAATTGCACCTACATTAGGAGAAATGCTCATTCTATTGTCATTTAAAATAATCAACAAATCTGTTTTGGAGTAACCTGTATTGTTTAAGCCTTCAAAGGCTAAGCCTGCAGTTAATGCGCCATCACCAACAATTGCAACAACTTTGTGTTTTTCTCCTTTATAGTCTCTTGCTTTAGCAATTCCTAAAGCTGCTGATATTGCAGTTGAGGCATGCCCTGCTCCAAATACATCATACTCTGATTCCTCTATGTTGCAAAAGCCACAAACACCTTTGTACTGCCTTAAAGTATGGAAGTGATCTCTTCTGCCTGTAATAAGCTTGTGAGGATAGCTTTGATGCCCTGTGTCTATGACAATTTTATCGTAAGGAGCATTAAATACATAGTGGACTGCGAGGGTTAACTCAACTGCTCCTAATGGGCCGCCTAAATGGCCACCATTTTTAGCAACTACTTCCAGAATTTTCTCTCTTATTTCCTGAGCAAGAATTTTAAGTTGTGCTTTATTCAGCCGCTTAAGCTCTTTAGGCGAATTGATTTTGTCCAGAATATTTGTTTTTTTAGTATTATCTTGGTAAGATTGATGCTGTTCCATTAAGCACCCCCTTTTTTATTGAAGTTTTTTAAGATTTATAAAACTTTTGAATATTAACAATAGTTAAGAATTTAGCTTTAAACAGTAATATATATAAATTTGACTCGGTTATGTCAATAAGTAATTTTAATATGGATGATGCCAGTACAACAAAGTTTTTATACTTCAAAAACACTCTATAGGCGGGGTGATATTTATGGAAAAAAAACCACTTGTGAATATTCTGCGTATAGTGGAAATTAGCAAGGAAATAAATAGGTTGCATATGAATATTATGAGGCTGGAAAGGGAAAGAGCAAGACTGGATAAAACAATTTTAAATGAATTGTACGAAGAAGAGCAGACTATTTGAGCAGACATCAATTAACTGAATTTAGATATTGTCAGCTGACACTCTTTTTTAAGAATACTTAAAAATAATAACCTCTTTCTAAAATGAAGGTGATATTATGAAACTGGCTATAATTTTAGCAATTCTCCTGATACTTATCGGAGGATGCTCAACAGTGCAAGACTCACAATCAGGGCCAACAATAAAAACAACCCATACAATATCAGGAACCCAGGAGCTGGTGCTTAATGAACAAGACCTTCAGCAACTTGGAATGACGAGCGATCTTAATGAGCAAGACCTTCAGCAACTTGAGATTACGGGCAATGGAACTAATTGCCGAACAGAGGAAGATTATTCAAATATTGTAGATTCATCACTGGGGCAATACAGCATCTGTGTCTACACAATCCACAGCTTGAATACGCAGGTAATAATTGAATTGCAGAAATTTGCAGATTATGAAGCCCTCAATGGCTCATACCAATATGAATCCTCGCACTTGTATAGTGTCCAAGGACTTATAAGCGAGAATGATTTTGGGGATCAGAGCACTTTCCGTGTAAATAATAAGAATGATTATGGTGGCGAGTTCAATGCACCAGGCATCTACTTTTATCATCTCTGGATAACCAAAGATAAATATCTAATTCACATTACTTCTAAAGGAGGAGCCAAGGAAGCTAAAGAGTATATTGCAGAAATAGGGCATCGTATCTTGTCAAAATTCGGGTAAATAATGAAGCTAAAAAAATAGAAGTAAGAGGTTTTTGTGCAAAGCCCCCCCGTAACATTTAAAAACCCCTTAACATTCCACTAAATTATCCCGTTTCAGACTACTTCGGTAGGAGGGCTTAA
>CAZUWB010000031.1:0-9507 GCA_964623945.1 uncultured Methanosarcinales archaeon
TTTTTTTTGGATAATTGTTTGTGGTAAAAATACCACATAATAAAAACTGCCAAGAATAGGATTATGGTTGAGCTTAGCAAAACCAAAAACTGCTTGTCAACAAAAAAGTCTTTCAGAAACTGAATGTAAAGATTCCAATTCATTTTCACAAAGCGCTCCCAACCATCAATACAACAAAAATACCTGCGGTATTCAGCACATAAGAGATAACAGAAAACACCTTAGCCGAGATAGATTTTGAGGCTGCCAGCATTGTGACTCCAATTTCGTCAGGCAAAGGAGATGCAATTATGAATCCTGCAACCACCGGCAAGAGGTATCTTTTGAGAAAGCTTGGGGTTTTATGGTTAGCGTATACGATTAATTTTTCTCTGTATAGTTTTTTGACTTCATCATTAAAAGAGTACCTTATGAAATTAAATATGAACAAATCTCCAAGCAAAGCACCCAAGCCGCCAATCAAGCCTGCCAGTAGGATGTTTTGTTCTTTTGCAAGAATTAGAAAAATTGCAGTTGCAGGAGCTGCTGTGAACCCATAAGTAAACAATATTCCTGTCAAGAAAGTGCCAAGAAATCCAAGTGAGACTATGAATACATGAAATTTTGGATTTGTTCTGCCATTGAATAACAAGTAAGCAATTAAAAACGTAATAAACAATAGCAAAAACTTTGGGTATTTTGTGATATAGAGTGCTGCATTGCTTAATCTAGGATTGTAGTATTTCATCTGGCACCATAATTCACTTTAGTAGACTACTATATAAATATTTCTTTTCCTATATTAATATAGGAATATGTATATCAATTATATTTTCAATTCTTTCTTCCAATAATCACATGTAATTTCAGTTTTCTTAGAAGCAATTCCCGTGTATTTTTCCGGGTTGTTTATTATCCCAATTTGCTTTTTGCTGAATTTTTTAAAATAAGCTTGTATTGCCTTATCTTTTTTTACTAATTCTATTAATGGTTTTTTAGTTAATTGTGCTTTTAAAGTCATTTCCCTTACATACTCATGGGCATCTGGATGTCCATTTGCAGCAAGCAAAATGTAAAGAGGCTCTGCAATAATCATGTTTTTGTTCATATCAAAATTTTTTCGCATATTTTCCTTATCAACAACTAAGCTCGACATCACTTTGTTTAGCCTTGAAAGAGAAATATAAAACCCCGTCAATATTTCTGGAATAAATCTCATAGATGCAGAGTTTGTCAGGTCTCTTTGATGCTCGGATATTTGATCCATATACATAGTTATCATTCTTGGCATAAACTCTTTCCACATACTTTTTACATTCTCAAAATTTATTGGATTTCTTTTTTGCGGCATTGTTGATGATCCAACTTGTGATGCTTCAAAAAACTCCCCAACTTCAGCAATTTCATTTCTCTGCAAATGTCTCATATCATCTGCTAGATTTGCGATGACACCAAAAGCAGAAACAATGCCGTGTAGGTATTCAACCAAAAATTCTGGTTCGACAATTTGTGTTGATATAGGTGATGGCTTTAATCCAAGCTCATTAAGAGATTCTTCCTCAAATTTAATTGGGTTGTCAAAAAATAATGAAGATGCGTTATAAGAACCCACTGCACCAGACATTTTTCCTCTTAGGTTATTTGCCGCTTTTTTTATTCTCAAAATTGAGGAACCAAGCCTGCTGACGTATTGTGCTATTGCAAAACCAAAAGTAATCGGTTCTGCATGCTGCCCGTGCGTTCTTCCAATTTGAATCGTGTCTTTTTCCCTTAATGCAAGACTAATCAATGTTGATTGGAATTTTAACAATTCTGGAATCAAAATATTATTTGAGAAGTCTTTGTACCTTAAAGCATCAGCAGTTGCAATGATATCATAGCTTGTAGAGGTAAAATGCACAAATGGCTTCGCTTCTTCACTCACTTTACTTCTTATTGAATTTGCCAATGCTCTTATGTTATGCTTAATTCTATCTTCCTCGGCATAAATTTGCTCTGGAGTGACTTGCTTGCATGCTTTCTCTACTTCATCTGCAATTTTTTGAGAGCAGACTTTATTTTTTGCCAGAACATTTGTCAAAGCTGACTCTACTTTTAAAGCGTACTTAATAAAAGCTGATTCGGAAAGATGTGGCTGCAATTTTTCAAAAACTCTTTTATTTCTACCGTAATACCTAAAATCAAGCGGACTTATTGAATCAAATAGATTTATTTTTTCAGAAATCAAAGAATAAGCATCAATGCTTTTGTCTATGTTTATTAGTTGAACAATTTGCTTTGTTAACTCATTTTCAAGGTTCAAAACTATAACTTTTCGATTTTTGTCTGTAACTTCCTTAACAATATCATTTTTTTTAAAAACCTTGATGCATGCATGAACTTTGGCAGGGGAGCATTTCACTCTGTCTGCTATTTCCCTTATGTGCAGTTTTTCTCTCGACAACAACTCGAGTATCTGCAGATTTATTTTTGTAAAAATATTAGGCAGTTCTTCCATTTTGACAATAAGTCAAAAATCGTTCGTTATTTATAAACTTTTCTGTTTTATTAAGAAAAACGTTCGTTATTTAGAGATTTATCTTCATTTTATCCTTAGCCAGAATTATTTTGCCATTAAATTCTTTGCCGCACTGTTTTTTAATGTCTGTTTTTAACACTTCAGGATAAAAATGCGTTAATATAAGCTGCTTAACATTTGCTTTTACTGCAATTTTTCCAGCTAAAGAAGGGGTCAGATGCCCATCTGTTTTTTTGCTGTCAGGAAAAGAGCATTCTATGAGTAATGTATCTGCATTTCTAGCAATGTCAATTATTTCATTGCAATACTCCGTATCACCTGAATAAACAAAAACTTTATTCTTGTATTCAACTCTATAAGCTATGCTCTTTGTAGTCGTACTATGAACTATCGGATTAGTCTTTATTTTAATATTTTTTATTTCTATGCTTGATTTTTTTAATTCTTTTATATTAAGTTGAAAGTTAATCTTCGTAGGCTTTAGCAATTTTTTAATCAAAACATTGCAGTATTTTTTGAATCCTCTTGGACCAAAGATGTTTAATGCTCTTTTTTTTATTCCGCCATAATTGTTGCTCCAGATAATAGCCCCTAAATCATTGATGTGGTCGTTATGCAAGTGTGTATAGAAAATATTATCAATATCAAATAAATCAACTTTTAATTCCAACAATCTTCTTATCGTACCAGCACCGCTGTCAAACAATAACTTTTCTTTATCAATTTCTAATATATAACCCGCATTGTTTCTGCCAAGATATGGTGCAGCAGTACCGCTTCCAAGAATTGTAAGTTTCATTTTACATACCTTAAAAGCTCCTTATGTATTTTTCCATTAGAGACGACAAATTGGTGTTGTTGATATTTTTTGCCTTGCAAATCTGTGATTTTTCCACCGGCTTCTTCAACAATTAAGAAACCCGCTGCAATATCCCATTCTTGGGTTGATAAAATTACATAACCATCACTTTTTCCACAGGCAACAAGCAATAAGTTGTATATCGCACAACCAAAATTTCTGATATCTACTGCTTCATGTACAAATTTTTTCAAAAAGTCTATTTTTTTGTCCCTATCAGAGTATCCAAACTCATATAAGATAAATGCGTGATTAATGCCTTTTTTGCCAGACACTTTTATTCTTTTATCATTTAAAAAAGCCCCTTTGCCTTTTTCAGCAACAGCTGTAATTTGCTGCATTGGAAAATTTAATACGCCAAGCACTACCTCATTTTTGTATTCCAGCGCAATCGATGTTCCAAAAATTGGAATGCCGTGAATGAAATTATGAGTTCCATCTATTGGGTCAATAACCCATTTATAGTCTGACTTGTTATCTTCAAATCCTGTTTCTTCAGAAAGAATATTGTGTTTTGGAAAATTTTTCTTTATAGTCTTTATAATTGCCTCATTTGCTTTCACATCAGCTTCTGCAACAAATGTTTTGTTTGATTTAAGTTTAATATTTTCTTTTTTGCCATAATAATGCATTATGACTTTAGATGCTTGCTTAGCTGCTTGAAGCGCTGTTGACTTGAAATTTATAGATCTCATAAAAAATAAAAAGAGTAAGTTTATTTATATAGTTTTGGTTTGATTTTTGATGAAAATCCACTTATCTAACTTCTTAAAATAAATAAATTTATAAATAAAAAAGAAAAAAATGAGTAATATGAATGTGGACTTAAGGGATTTGGTTCTTGCCGAATTAAGGCGAATAAATAAGGGCAAATTTAAAGGAGATATTTGTCCTGATAGAGATAGTGTAACAATTATTAATTACGATATTTCTAGGCTTTACCCAACTCGCTCAACTGATAAAGAAGATAAACTTCCAGAATATATAAAACCACCAGAGAAAGAGAATTTAGAGACTGGACTAATAATACAGGGGGAAGTGACTGGTAACGCGTTAAGACAAAGCCCAAATGGCAACAATTTAATTCATCCAATTATGGTGTCTACTACTTACCATACAAACGAACCAGATTCCCTAACAAGACTTTCTAAACCTTCGTCTCAAAAAATAATCCTAAGAGAGTCTGATGAAATATTCATCTCTTATGAGATTAAATATGGAGCAGAAAACGGCACAATGACAATGAATAGCCAACAAGTGAAATTAATGCCGCCATACGAGGCAGTTTCTGCAATTATGGGAAGGGCTCAACAATTAAGACTAAATAAAACAAATCGGCAATAAAATCAATAGATAAACTTCTTCAAATTCAATTCAATTCTCTCTAGAATATCCTCATTCTTTGCTTTAAATTCCTTGCCAGTTATCATTTCATAAGCTTTAATGTATCTTTTTGCAGCCTCAATTTTCACGTCATCAGGTATTTTTGGTATTTTTCCCTGACCAATAAAGCCTTTGTTTGCAAGCCACTGCCTTACATATTCCTTGTCAAGCTTTTGAGGCTCTTGTCCTTTTGAAGATAGCTTGTTGTATGTATTTTTTATCCAGAACCTAGATGAATCAGGGGTGTGGATTTCATCAATCAAAATTAGCTCACCATTAAGATTGCCAAATTCATATTTAGTATCAACTAAAATCAGGTTATTTTTTGCAACTAATTTTGTTCCATAGTCAAATAATGCAAGTGCTGCTTTTTTCATTTTCCTGTATGTTTTTTTATCGACAAGCTTTCTTTTTATTATTTCTTCTCCTGAAATCGATTCATCGTGCATGCCATGCCCTGCTTTTGTCGAAGGTGTAATTATCGGCTTAGCAAATTTCTGGTTTTTTTTCAAGCCTTCAGGCAGGATATTGCCGCAGAAATTTCTAACACCTCTTTCATAATTATGCCAAGCAGATGTTGTTGTTACGCCTGTTATGTAGCCCCTTACAACCATTTCAACAGGATACGGCTTGCATTCTTTCACAACCATAACATTTGGATCTGGAATATCAATTAAATGATTTTTAATAATATTTTTTGTCTTTTCAAACCAAAAAGCTGATGTTTGGTTAAGGACTTGTCCTTTGAATGGAATTGTGCAAAGCACTCTGTCAAAAGCGGAAATCCTGTCTGTTGTTATTATTATTCTTTTTCTATTTAGAATATAGTTGTCTCTTACTTTGCCTTCATATTTTTTGCCAAATTTAAAATTAGTTTTATCTAATGTATATTTTAATTGGTTTTTTAGAATTTTATTAGAGATCATTTTTAATATTTAATTTCCATTAGTTTTTGTTATGTGTTTATTCTATGTGGAATTAATGTTTTATTTTATTATAATCTAATTTTCCTAACGCAATGTATTATTTAAAAAATAAAAAATTACTTATTAGATTCCAAAACCTTTTTCGCTATTTCCCTTCTGTAAGTTATTAAAGACTCTTCATACTCATTATCAATATTCATAATTTCAACAGCTGCGACTGCCGCATTAATTCCATTATTTATTCCAACCCATAAGCCATGGCTTGCATGTTTTAAAAAGTTCAACGATGCTTCTGCTTTGTCGTCTTTTTTCAACAGCAATGGGCAATAAATAATTAATTCATCTTTCTTCTCAATTGGCTCGTCAAAGTATGTGAATTCTATATTTACGGAATTTTTATTGGGCTTATCTGAAAAGGAGTGAATGGAATTAAACTTCTTTAGTGTTTCGACAGCTTTTTTGACATATTCATTTTTTTTGTCGCCAATTATTGTTACGCTTTCGTATTTCTTCATCATTTTTGCGCAGTTTTCTGCAGCGATATCACCTTTATTGACTCCAACAGCCAAAACCGGAATTCCTGGCGGCATTTGGGCTATTGCAAGCAAGGCATCTAAGCCTTGATAATTGCCTTCGCACGGCACGCCTATAACCGGCCTTATAACTTTTGCAGCTATTACTCCGGGCAAATGCGCTGCTAATCCAGCTCCTGCAATAAAAACAGCATAATCTTTTTGCAAAGCCTCATCTACATCATCCGGAGTTTTATGGGCAGAGCTTATCCTTAAATCAAAATCTACCTTTTCTTTTTTCAAAACCTTTCCAATTTCGTTGTAAATATTCTCGTCAGTTTTTGAGCCAAAAATTAAAAGTGTTTTTTTCATTTAATCACCCATAATCAGAAATTTCTGATAATTCTCATTCACAAGCAGTTCTTTTGCTGCTTTCTCAGCAATTTTTTTTGATTCTGTTTCATCACCATCTATCATTAAGCTCCACAAGATTGCTTTTTCAACCTTTTTAATGTTTTTGAATCCAAGCCTGTTTTTTAGTGTTGACAAAACTCCGCTTCCATCATCATCAATATTTTTTACTAAAATCTTCACATCATTATTTTTTTTGATTGAAAAATCATACGAATGTTTATTGGCATTGACTAAAATATCAACCTTGCTTATATTGTCTTTAAATTTTTTAATATCATTTTCTATTAAAAACTTGTAATAATCTGATTTTTTAACTTCCTTAATTTCGCTGAAGCCGATTTTTTGAAGTGTTTGCAACGCAGTTATTGCAGTGGTATCTGGCACTTTAAGGCTTACAACCATCTCAATTATTTTTGGCATTTTAAATTTTTTCGTTATTATTTTTATTGATATTTTTTGTATTGTTAAATTAATGTTTTTAGTTAATGTGTTTCATCACACATAACGCAATTTTTGTTTTTGCCATTGAATTTAAAAATTTTTAAAAAATAAACTAAGGCTTCAAAACTATTTTTCCGAAATTTTTTCTTTCTTCCATATACTTATGCGCTAAAGCCGCATCTTTTAGCGGAAATATTTTGTCTATTATCGGCTTTAACTTTCCATTCTTTACAAGCTCGAATACATCTCTAACTTCTTTGGTGGTTATGCCGGATGAGCCGAACAAAGAAAGGTTATTTCTGTATATGTGTCTAAAATCCACTTCAACTTTGTTGCCTGATGTGGTGCCAATAACAACAATCCTTCCATTTCTCTTGAGGCACTTAATGCTTTTTACAAGAATATTGCCTCCAATCTGCTCTAAGACAACATCAACACCTTTTCCATTAGTAAATTTGCTGACTTCTTTATCAAAATCTGGATTAGTGTAGTAATTTACAATAAAATCTGCTCCGAGCAATTTAGCTTTCTTGAGTTTTTCATCATTTCCTGATGCAGCAATTACTTTTGCTCCTGCCAATTTTGCTATTTGTATCGCAGCTGTTCCCACACCGCTTCCTGCTGCTTGTATAAGAACTATTTCTGATTTCTTAATCTTAGCAAGATTTTGCAAAGTGCGCCATGCAGTTCCGAATACCGTTGGAACAGAAGCTGCTTCTTCATAACTTAATTTATTATTAAGTAAAATCAAATTTTGTTGAGGCACTTTGACATATTCTGCATAACATCCATTAATTGTTAATCCTAGCACTTCGCTATTTTTGCATAAATTATCATTGCCTTCTAAACAATATTCGCATTTGTTGCAAATTGTCTTTGGAGTTATTAAAACTCTGTCATTTTTCTTAAAGCCTTTGACATTTTTTCCTATTTCGACGACGTCGCCTGCAGCCTCACAACCCGGAATTAAAGGATATTTAATTGGAAATTGCCCTTCCCTAACCCAAATGTCAAGATGATTGACCGAAGCTGCCTTTATTTTTACTAATGCTTCATTATCGTTTATTTTCGGAGTTTCGACTTCTTCATACTTTAACCGGTTTGCATCTCCTTTATTTCTTAAAACAATTGCTTTCATTTTGTCAAAAACCATTCATCACAGATGAGTGGCACGAATACTTTAGCTATTTCATAACATGGTTTTGGACACTACAAAATTCCACTTATTTGTAGTGGTTTTTGAGCACATCCAAATTCCATGAAATATTCTTGCCATACATAACCACTTATGAAACATAAGTGGAATTTTTATGTTACAAAATTTCCTCTTCAATATATTTTTTCATTGAATTGAAAATATTCCTTGCTGGTGCCGGGCTTTCTATTTGTCGCACATTCCCGGCTGATTTATTTTTTAACTCAGAAATATCGGGCAATTGTCTGACAAAGGAAGCTCTTTCAGGATGCGGCATGATGGCCATTACATTGCCTTTTTTGTTGCAGAGCGCTGCAATGTTGTACATTGCTCCATTTGGGTTGATTGGAAAGCTTTGCTCTATTTTTCCATCTTTTGTGGAGTATCTAAAAATTATTTGATTGTTTTTGAGCAGTTTGCTGAGCAATTTCTTGTCTCTTGTGACATATCTTCCTTCGCCATGCGCAATTGGCATAGGAATTATTTCATCTTTTTCTGTGAATTTTGTAAAAGCGCACCTGTTTTTTTTCTGAAAGCTTTTAACATAAATCCAAGTGCAGTAATAGCCGCTGATAAATGGATTTTTATTTGGAGCAAGGGCCATTTCAACTTTGTTTTGCAAGCCTGGAATAATTCCGCATTCAACCAAAGCCTGCGCTCCGTTGCAAATTCCCAAAACAGGCTTCATATTTTCAGCTTCTTTTTTTATAATGTTGAAAACAGGGTCTTTTGCTGCAATCACTCCAGCTCTTATCCTGTCTTCATAAGCCCAGCCACCTGGGATCACAAATCCGTCATAATTTTCAATGCCTTTTCTTTCATTCCACCTTACAATCTTGCCTTCCATTCCTGCTGCTAAAACAGCTCTTAGAGATTCCTCTTCGCAATTGTTGCCTGGAAAGTAAATGACTGCTATGTTTGGTTTTTTTGGCATTTTAGATTTTTAATTTAATTTTTTAAAAAATGGGTTTTTTATTCCAATGCCTCCACAAACCCTGTTGTCCATGCTTCTTTCAGTTTTGAAATCTGCAAATCAATAATTTTTTTATTTTTGTTCTTAACGACAAGATTTTTTTCTTTTGCTGTTTTTCCCAATCTTATCAAATACAGTTTATAAGACCTGAAAATGCCGTCTAGTTTCTTGGTGTTTTTTTTCTCAGCCTCAAAAACAAACCCCGATGTTTCTGAGAATAATGCCTTGTCTGCCCTTAAATCTGAAAAATCTAAATTTATTTCTGCTCCTATTTCACCATCTGCATCTCCGCCTAAAATCATTTCTG
>CAZUWB010000032.1:0-9439 GCA_964623945.1 uncultured Methanosarcinales archaeon
ATGAAAAAAGCACCAACAAATTTTAGAGTGCAACTAGTTGAGCAAGTTTGAATATCTAGAATCCAAAATTCTATTTTTTAGTAACCAAATCAATAAATCACTTTGGCTTCTGCTTTCAGAGGCTTTGACAAGCCAGCTTCCAGCCTTAGAGTTTCTGCAAGATCAGTTTTTTCCCATGTGAAGTCTGGGTCTTCCCTTCCGAAATGTCCGTAAGCTGCTGTTTTTCGATAAATTGGTCTGCGCAAATTCAAGTGGTCAATTATCCATCTAGGAGTCAATTTAAAATGTTTCTTGACCAATTCTACAATCTTTGATTCTGGGACATTGTTTGTGCCGAATGTGTCAACATTGATTGATGTTGGCTGTGCTATGCCTATTGCATATGATAATTGTACTTCACACCTGTCTGCCAAACCAGCAGCAACAATATTTTTCGCGACATACCTTGCGGCATACGCCCCGCTTCTGTCAACTTTGGTTGGATCTTTGCCGGAAAAAGCGCCACCGCCATGCCTTCCAACTCCGCCATAAGTATCAGCAATTATCTTTCTTCCTGTTACCCCAGAGTCACCTTCTGGACCGCCTATAACAAATTTTCCAGTTGCATTAATGTAAATTTTTGTATTCTCATCAATCCACTTGCCGCATACAGGCTCTATAATCTTCTTCTTGATTTCTTCTTTTAATTTTTCTTCACTTATGTGTTCTAGATGTTGCTGCGCAATAACAATTGCGCTTAATCTTTTTGGTATTCCATCGTGATATTCAACGCTGACTTGAGATTTTCCATCAGGGCCAAGATCAGAAATGATTCCATTCTTCCTTGCTTCTGCAAGCCTTCTTGTTAGTCTATGTGCAAGCGTAATTGGCAATGGCATTAACTCTGGAGTTTCGTTGCATGCAAAACCATACATCATTCCCTGGTCGCCGGCGCCTTGCTCTTTGCCTTCTTTTTCATCAACGCCTTGCGCAATGTCAGGGCTTTGACCATGAATGCTTACAAGAACACCTGCATCTTCGCAATCTATGCCAAACTGCGGATTTGTATAGCCTATTTCCTTTAAGGTTTTTCTTGCAATGCCCTGTATGTCGGCATACCCTTTTGTTGATATTTCTCCTGCAACCACAACTAATCCAGTTGTAGTCAGGCATTCAACTGCAACTCTGGAATAAGGATCTTGTGCGTATAAAGAATCAAGAATAGAATCGCTTATTTGGTCGCATATTTTGTCAGGATGACCTTCTGTAACGCTCTCGCTAGTAACATATGTTATATGTGCCATTTTACCACCTCCAACGGCATAAATCCGTTGACACTATCGAAAATGCTTTGCATTTTCGGAAGTTCCGAAAATTGCCGAGACTTTGTCTCGGACAACCCGAGAATCTTTGATTCTCGACGTCTTCGATTTTCGATACTTTAATCAAGTGGGATTTACAATCCCACGGATTGCTATTTCTATTTATAGAATAAACCATTACTTGTTTAAATTATTAACGTTTTTAAAAATCTTTGTGAAAGAAATATTCCAAAAGGAATAATTTTAAATACTGGTTATTCATACCCTTTATATGACATACGAACTTGAAGAAATAAAGAAAATAAGGAAAAAACTTGGAATGACGCAGACAGAACTTGCTAACAGAGCTGGCGTTTCCCAGTCTTTAATTGCTAAGATTGAATCCGGCAGGATTGATCCTACTTACACAAAGACTAAGAAAATATTTGCTGCCTTAAGCGAACTTGAGAAAAAAGAAGAAATAAAGGCAGAGCAGATTATGACTGGCAGAATAATAAGCATAGGTCCAAATGAGCCTATAAAAGAAGCTATATCAAAGATGAAAAAATTTCAAATTTCACAGCTACCAGTTATTGAAAGCAGCAAATTGATTGGCTTAGTATCAGAATCTACAATCTTAGATACTTTGCTTAATCCAAAAAATACAAGAGTAAGGGACATCATGCAGGAATCTCCGCCAATAGTTTCAAAAAAAACATCGATTCAAGTTGTTTCAAATTTGCTCAAGCATTATCCTATGGTATTGGTTTCAGAGGAAGGCAAATTAACTGGTTTGATAACTAAGTCGGATTTGTTGGGGAAGTTGTATAAGGGTTAATTTAGAACAAAGAAAATATTTAAATTAGTGACCTTTTCTAGGTTGATAATGCGACCAAAGTCATATCTAATTATTGGTGCTGGTATCATAGGTAGTAGTATTGCTCGAGAGATCTTATTAAGAAATCTTGGAGAAGCAACTGTTCTTGAGAAAGAATACCACTTAGGTGATCATGCAAGTGGAAGAAATAGTGGTGTGTTTCATTCTGGTATTAATCTAGAGCCAGGTAGCATGAAATCCAGGATATGCATTGAAGGAAACAAACGTTCTCGTCAATACTCTAAAGAACATAATGTACAGATGGAGGAATGTGGCACTATTGTTATTGTTCGTGAAGGTTTAGAAAAAAAATTAGAAGAGCGAGAGTTGAGAAGGTTTGAGGAGCTTGAAGACAGATGCAAAGAAGCGGGGATAGAATATGGAATTCTTACAAAGCAAGAGCTTGAAATAAGAGAGCCATATGTTGTTGGTAAAAAAGCCCTGTTTTCAACTAATGGTGCGATAGTGGATAGCAAGGCTTTTTTGGGTGCAATAGCAAAAGAGGCAGAATCCTTGGGAGCAAAATATATACTTGGAACAAAAGTTTATGGTATCAAAGGTAATAGAGTCTTAACAACTAAAGGTGATTTTAGAGCTGACTTTATTATTAATGCTGCTGGCTTGTATGCTGACAAGATTGCCCATATGATTCAAGTTGGATTAGAATACGAGATAATACCTTTTAGGGGAGAGTATATGAAAATCTATAATGTACCTATTAATTCAATGGTTTATACTCCACCTGACTTTGATTTTCCATTTTTGGGAATTCATCTTACAAAGACAATTGATGGCAGGGTAATAGCCGGCCCTAATGCTGTACTTTCTTTCGGAAGGGAATCTTATAATAAGGAGGTAAATTGGAGGGAAATTCTTGATATGGTCTCAAAACCAAACTTTTGGGGTTTAATATCAAGCAGAAAGTTCCTAAAGATCGCATATGAAAATGCAAGAACATCTTTGTCAGATGAAGCATTTTTGCGTGAAGTTAGAACAATCTCTCCTTACGTAAAAGAAGAGGACATCTCACTACATAAGGCAGGAATTCGTGCTCAATTAGTAGATAGAAAAGGGAGAATGATAGATGATATGCTTATATTGGAGGGGAAAAACTCAATTCACATTCTTAATGCAGTTTCACCTGGAATGACATGTAGTCTTGCATTTGCCCCTTATTTAGTAGATGGTATCGAAAAGAGATTTTCATAAACTGCTAGAAATTCTTTTTAGATTACCTAACTTTCCAAACTCATAAACTTTATCCTCAATAATATAAACCAGGAAGTTATCCAAGTTTTGTTTTAGAAAAGGACTCAAAATTTCATCTCTAAGCAAATCAGTGCCTTCAACAATTGAATTAAAGGAAGGCTGAACTATCAAATCCTTGCCTTTATATTTCCCTTTTAAAAAGCATTTGAACTGCTCTACCCTTGGGCCTTCTTTGATAGAAACAGCAGGATGCTCATGCCCAATTATAATTGTAGATACGTCTTTTAATGATTCTTTATTAGAAACTTTATCGCCATGCAATACAAGAGTTTTATTTTTTGTTGATTTTTTAAATATTTTTTTTATTGTTAATATTTTTTCGTTAATGGATTTTTTATTTATTGGTCCAATTAAATAATTTTCTAAAATCTTAACATTCCTCTTCTTAGCAATTGGGCCTAGTATATTATCGTGGTTACCTCTGATTAGGATGATTTCATTGCAATGTTTTGCCAGCAAATCAAGAAATTTTAGTGTGTTGCGCCACTCCTGCTCTGAAATTGTGCCGAATTCATGTTTTAAATCTCCGTTAACAATAATTCTTTCAATTTTCTTATTTTTTAAGTGGCTGAAAATTTTATCCATCCTTTTTAGCATTTCTTCAAACTGCAATCTAGGAACCAGAATGCCTTGCTTATTTAGTGCTTCCTCATAGCCTATATGCACATCAGCTATCACTAGCGTTGCATTAAAATATAAAGCCAAATCGATAATTTCAATATTAGGCGATATTTTCATACATGATAAAAATAAATGTTACTATAAATAGTTTAATAAAAATAAAAAAATAAGAGGTTTATTTATTCTCCCTTCGCTAGTGTCCATACCTCTTTTAACCCAACAACTACGCTTGCTGGAACAACAAGTGCTAAGATGCTGTTAAAGACACCCTTTAAATAGGGACCAATTATACGTACATCTTTCCACGAGTCAATTTGCGCACTTCCTGCAAAGGCAACAATAACTAAAGCAACAGTCACCCATAAAAACTCCTTTGTTTCCTTGCCTGAAATATTCAGGAATCCGACAACTAGACCTAGTAAAACTAGCAATGACCAAAGCCATGGCGTTGCCGCATCAAGCGCTGGAATTGCTAAACCAAGCACTACAGCTAGAATTACTCCCCCAATGAAAGAGTAATTTCCAATCTGCTTTTCCATTTAGTTCACCTCCTAAATGCCCTTAGGCGTTTAGGATATTACTCTTTGGTATATGACTATTTAAAGTTTTCGGAAAAAATTTATTCTAAAAAACCCAATTTTACGCTTTTATTGCTTTAAAAAACCTAAAATTAACTTATTTCTTAAAAATAAGCTCTAATATCATTTTTTTACTTTAAATTGACTATATTTTCTGTTTAATATGAATTAAAGCTGACAAAATTATCATTGAATTCCTAAATTAAATAAAATGGCACTCTTTAAACATGAATTGAATTTATATAACGCTTTTTGGCAAAAAAACCAAAAATAAGCTCTAACTCACAGATGGTTTAATCTCCATAAAGCAAAACCTTTAAATAGAAGCTCAACAAAAATAGGTAAATATGGGTTTACCTATAAAAGTGTTGGAGGTGGAATACTAAAATGGCAAGAAAAATGGGAGAATGGGCATTTATCATTGGTGTACTGATAGCAGTTATTATTGGACTGTTTTCAGGTAACCTGACAGGCGATACAGCAGGTTGGCTAGTATTACTATTAGTAGTATTAGGACTTATAGTAGGTTTCTTAAATGTAACCGAAAGTGAGACTACACCATTCTTGGTAGCAGCTATAGCATTGCTGATAACAGGAACTGCTGGCGAAAGCCTTA
This sequence comes from uncultured Methanosarcinales archaeon, assembly GCA_964623945.1. Taxonomy (GTDB): domain Archaea; phylum Nanobdellota; class Nanobdellia; order Woesearchaeales; family GW2011-AR4. The sequence continues at coordinate 5,242 of CAZUWB010000032.1, forward strand.
GAATAATCCCAACTATTGGTGGTTATTTAGCAGGCATTGTAGGAGCAATTGCAGTTTTTGTGACACCAGCTGCTATAGTAGTAGCATTAAAAGCCATACAATCATTGGCTAAAGGTTAAACTCTTTTTCTTTTCTTTTTTATTTTTACAATGGAAAAAGCGCTATATATGAATGATTCTTACTTAAAAGAGTTTGAAGCTACTGTTGAGAGTGTTAAAGATGATAAATTCATAGCTCTTGATAAGACAGCTTTTTATCCTAGTGGTGGCGGTCAGCCGCATGATACAGGCGTATTCATCTGCAATGGCGAAGAATATCCTATAGTTTATACTGGCAAATTCTCTGGTCTGATAAGTCATGAAGTTAGCAAGGCAGGTTTAAAGACAGGTGATAAAGTAATAGGCAGAATTAACTGGGACAGAAGATATAAGTTTATGAGAATGCATACTGCTGCACATCTTCTTATTTCAATTTTTAACAAGGAATCTAATGTTTTGATAACTGGAAATCAAATTGATGAGGATAAGACTAGGATAGATTTCAATATGGAAAATTTTGATAGGGAAAAAATAATACAGTACATTAAAACAGCTAATGATATCATAAAGCAAGATCTTCCTGTTAAGAATTATTACTTACCAAGAGAAGAGGCTATGAAAATTCCAGGCGTTGTTAAGCTTGCAGGCGCTTTGCCTCCAGATGTGCAAACTTTAAGGATTGTTGAAATACCTGGCGTTGATGTTCAAGCTGACGGAGGCACTCATGTCAAGAGCCTTTCTGAAATTGGCGAAATTGAATTTGTAAGCGCAGAAAACAAAGGCAAAGACAGAAAAAGGGTTTATTATACTGTTAGATAGAAAAGTTTAAATATAACTTATATTTCTATAATTTATAGTGACATAAAATGGAAACAACTACTATTGCAGTTAAAAATGAAACATTAGAGATGCTGAGGAAAGCAAAGGAAGATTTGAAAGCTGATTCTTTTGATACTGTAATTAATAAACTTTTGCTTGAAGTAAAAAAACCAAAAAAGTCAATGTTTGGTGCGCTTAAGGATATTCACAAAGAGTTTAAGAGGGAAGAACTTGACCGTTTTGGTTGATTCTTGGGCTTGGATAGACTATTTTAAGGGCACTTCTTTTGGAATAAAAGCAAAGGAAATAATTGAAAGCGGAGATAAGCTTTTATTGTCGACTATTAATGCAAGTGAAATTTATCATTTCCTTCTTAAAAATAAACCTGCTGAAGCAGAAAGGCTAATAAGATTTGTATTGGGGTCTTCTTTTGTGATCCAGCTTAATACTTCAATAGCCCTAAAAGCAGCAAAGATAAAGCATAATCAAAAAGTAGGACTTGCAGATGCAATTGTTATGGCAACAGCTGAAGAAAACAATGCAACAATATTAACAGGTGATGAAGATTTCAAAAGTTTGAAAAATGTGATTTATATAGGTAAATAATTTCTAAAACAGAAAAAGGGTTTATTATACTGTTAAGTAAAAGGATTTACTGCATTTATCCAAGGCATTTTAAAGTCTTTGGCGTTTTCTGTGTAGATGTTAAAAATACCATTCTCCCGCATTGTTGCTGCCAATAAAGAATCCCAAAATGACATTTTGAATTGTTGTGTAATATCCAAAGCAAAAGTTATTGTTTCCGCACTATAATTTATCTTTTTGAAACCATCAAACTGAGCAACCTTTATAACAAAATTCTTAGCTTCATCAATATCCAATTTGCCTTTCCTTATAGTTACAGATACAAATTCAGAAAGATTTTGACTAGATACAGCAAACTGCTTTATACCCAATAAACATTCACCCAACAATTTTTTTGCCTTATCTTTTTTAGTACCTTCTTCCTTTTCGAAAGCATAAACCAATATGTTAGAATCAATTAAAAATAGTTCTTTAAAATCTATCATAAATCTCATCCCTATTAAATTTCCACCCTTTTAACGAGTATAAGCCTTTATCCATCATATTCTTTAATTCAGCGGATATCTGTCTTTGTCTTTCGTCATGAACCCATCTTTGCATTGCTTCCTCTACAGCCTTACCTAATACCCCTTTACTTTGTCCTAGTTTTTTCTTAACAGTTTCCCTAAATTCTTTCTCTACTTCGTCTTTTACGCTTATTGTTATTATTGCCATACATTTATTTAAATAATGCGAGTATTTAAATGTTTTGAAAATTTAAATATATCGGAGTTATTGATTTTGAAATTAATCTAACTTCCTAGTAGTAACAAAATAGAAAGGTTTATAAAGGGATAAACGAGTTACTCTGCTGAGTAATTTAATATATAGCGAAAGCTGGTTTTGCCATGGTTAGAGAGTTAAAATGGTAAGTTTAGACACAAAAATATCAAGAAGGGATTTACTTAAGTTAGGAGGACTCACAGCAGCATCTCTATTAATTTCTACTTCAGAAGATAGTATAAGGGCACTAATAAATCAAAGGCAACATTACCTTGACGAGTTAGTTAAAAAAGAACCATCACCATATGTCGGAAAAGTAATTTATGACCATGATGACTATTTGTTAAATAAATTTTATAATAGTACTCTTCAGAGGATTGAGGGACCTAAATTATCTGAATTTTTAGATGCTATGAGAAATCATCCATCATTTCAAAACCACAAAACATCGGAGATAATTGATGAAATAGGTAAAGAACAAGAGGTCATAAAAAGTCAATCCGATGCAGTTACTATACTCCACCCTTTTGATTATGATCAAGGGAAAAAATCTGATATTGTCTTTTTTCCTAGGGCATTTCACAAGACCCTCGTGGTTGAAACTGAAAAAGGAGATGTGAAAATTCCAATTGAAGAAAGACTTAAAGGGTTATTAAGACATGAATATTCCCATGCTAAGCAAAATTACCAAGGAATAACGTTAGGAAAAGAGTTAAGCATTGATAGTTCAAATTTTCACAAAATTCATCCATTTGTTAGATCATTCGTCCGTGAAACCGAAACTTATTTGGAAATGTTTAGATACTCCAAACAATTTGGTAAAAATCATCCTCAGGATTTACTCGCATCACTTTCGCTGTCTTTGTATGTTGAGGAGACTGTGGACGCAATTTTAAAAATGAAACTCACCCCTTACGAATCTAAGTTAATTCAAGTTCAAATGGATAAGTTATTAGCAATAGAACAAGAATTAATAGATTATTTAAAAGATGTAGGTACATTAAAATGATACAAAAATCAATCCAAATACTAAAACAGATGCAGTATCCAACAGGCTTGTTTGCAGCTAGTAGAATGACTGTTAAAACAGGCTACAATTTAGCTTGGATGAGGGACAATATTTATACTGCTATTGGTTTAGAAGCTGCTCAAAAGTACAGCATTGTAAAAAAGACTTTGAGGGCTTTGCTTGATGTTCTTCTGAAACATGAATACAAAATAGACTGGGCAATAAAGGAAAAACCAAAGCACCATTACCAATATATTCACGCTAGGTATGATCCAATTACAATGGAAGAAATATGGGAGCAATGGGGCAACAAGCAAAATGACGCAATTGGGGCATTGCTTTTTAAGATTGGCGACTTGGAAGAAAAAGGAATCAAAATTTTAAGGAATGAAAACGATGTAAGAATCTTACAAAAAATAGTCCGTTATTTAGAAAAAATTGAGTATTGGCATGACAAAGACAATGGAATGTGGGAAGAGAATGATGAGATACATGCTTCTTCGATAGGTGCTTGCGTTGCTGGATTAAAGAAAATAAGAAAGATTGTCAATGTCCCTAAAGATTTAATCAAGAAAGGAGAAAAAGCTTTAAACAAATTATTGCCTCGCGAATCAGCAACTAAGGAAGTTGATATGGCATTGCTTTCTTTAATTTACCCATATAATGTTGCAACAAAAGAGCAAAGAGATATAATTTTAAAAAACGTAGAAGAAAAACTAGTCAGGAACAAAGGCGTTATAAGATATGTTGGCGATAAATATTACTATAATAATGGCGAAGCAATGTGGACAAAAGGACTGCCTTGGCTTGCAATAATTTACAAAAAATTAAATAAACCAGATAAGTATGCTCATTACATGAGAAAAACTATTGAAGCAATGAATGAAAAAAGGGAATTGCCAGAACTTTATTATGCTGGTAGTAATAAATATAATGAAAATTGTCCACTAGCTTGGTCGCAAGCGTTGTTTGTGGCTGGGTTGAA
>CAZUWB010000033.1:0-9291 GCA_964623945.1 uncultured Methanosarcinales archaeon
GTTGATCCTTACTATTTAATTGAAAAAGCAAAGCAGATTGGATTCAATCACAAATTCTTGAGCCTTGCAAGAGAGCTGAACAACAGTATGCCTAATTACACAGTTGAATTATTAGAAAATGAATTGAAGAAATTAAAAAAAGCAATAAAAGGAGCTAAAGTCGGAGTGCTTGGGATGGCTTACAAAGCAAATGTTGATGACACAAGAGAAAGCCCAGCATTTGAAATAATTAATGTATTAAAAACTAAAGGCGCAGATGTTTTTGTTTTTGATCCGAATGTCAGGAAAGGAAGCAATGTCAAAGATTTAGACGAATTATTGAATAAAAGTGATTATCTGATTTTGGTAACAGACCACAACGAATTTAAAAATATGGATTTGACAAAATTAAAGAAGCAAAAAATATTGGTTTTTATAGACGGAAGGAATTGTCTGGATAAAGAAAAGATTAAATCAATGGGAATTTTGTATCATGGAATTGGTAGAAGCTGATTGTTTTAGAATTTTTAATTTGTTGAATAAATTTATATTATTAGTATAATTCTTTAAGAAATATGACTGGTAAATGGTCAAAAAATCAAGTAATGACTTTGATTGGATTAGTAGTTGCAATAATAGCAGTAATACTTTCTGGATTCAATTTGTATTACTATGTTAAATTAGAAGGTGAACAAATAATAATCAAAGAATATGTAGATGAAGTGAATAGCAAAACTGGAAAATTTGAAAAATTAATTACATCTAGTTTGTGGATTAATAATTCTAAAGAACCTTACCTTTATTTTAATGGCTCCCATGTAATAATTAGTGGGTTAGAGGTTGCTGGAAATGTATCAATCAGTGATACAAACATAACAATTGGAGATATGACAATTAGGAAATTCAACTCAACCTGTGTAGGATTCAGATTTGGAAAAACGGGAGGAGTAGTAGGAAGTTGCAACTAATCACTCATAAAACAATTCTTCTTTTCCTAAATTTTCTTTGTACCAATTATAAGCTTTTTTAATGCCATCTTCAATCTTTACTTCTGGTTTCCATCCGAGTTTTTTTAGTTTTTCAATTGAGGGTATTCTTGTCATGATTTCCCTTTCTTTTGTTCTTGTGTCTTTTCCAAAGCCAACAATTTTTGGCTTTAGGCTTTTTCCAGAAACTTTGATGATTAGTTCTGCAAGCTCTTTCATCGTGATTTGGTCTGTGTTCGCAATGTTGTACGCTTCGCCTTTAGCTCCTTTTTTCCTTACTGTTTCTATCCCGCTGACAACATCTGCAATATAAGTAAAGCATCGAACTTGGCTTCCATCCCCAAATACAATAGGTGCTTCATTATTCAAGACTTTTTGTATGAAAATTGGCATAACCCACTCAAAGCCTTGTCCAGGCCCATAAACATTAAACAATCTAACAGGATTGATGTTCAAGCCATACTCTTGAACATAACCTTTTGCGTACATTTCTGCTGTTAATTTTGAAACACCATAAACACTTACAGGACTTTTTGGGCTGTCTTCTTTGATTGGTATCTCTCTTGGCTCGCCGTAAACCTCTGAAGAAGAAGTGTAAACAATTTTTTTAACGTTGGTGCCTAGAGCGCATCTGAAAACATTGACAGTACCATCAATGTTAACAGCTAATGTGTATAAAGGTTTTTTGTCAGAATTAATAACCCCTAGCTCAGCAGCAAGATGATAAACCATATCACAATCCCGCATTTCCCATCTTATATCTTCAAGCACAGATTTCTTTACAAACTCAAGCTTTGGATGTGTGAACTTTATTGGCTTGATATCAATAACCTTGACTTCATTTCCTTCATTTAGCAAATGCCTAACTAAAGTATGACCTATAAAACCATTACCTCCAGTTACCATTATTTTCATTTTCTCTAAGGATTCTTATTTAATTTATAAAGTTAACCAATAGAGTATATCATTAACTTTCCATATAGAAAATATAAAGATTAAATAAGTAGAGGTATTTTTCTATGCCCTGATGAAAATCGTTCATTTAATGGGCTATTTTGTGCCTGAGTTTGGCTATCAGGAGTATTACTTGGCAAAGAAGCACAAGCAGATGGGTCATGATGTGTATGTAATAGCTTCTGACTTGTTATATCCCTTTCCAAACATAGAAACAATGCTTAAAGAAGCAGGTGCAAGGGAAACTTCTAGAAAAAGAAAGCCAGGCTTTTCAATGATGGATGGAATCAAAGTTTACAGGCTTAAGCATATTTTTGAATATTCTGATTTTATTTTGGTTAAAGGGTTGAAAAATACACTTGCTAAGATAAAGCCAGATGTTGTGTTTGCCCATGAAAGCAGGCAAGGATTGCCGGCATTAGCTGCTTGTTACAAAAATAAAATTGGATATAAGCTTGTAGTTGACCAACATGATTTCTATCATAAGATACCTAACCATCCTTTAATAAAAAAGCTTTTCAGATTTTTGGATTATTTTTTGTTCAGAAAGTTTATAGTGAATTATAGCCTTAAAAGAGCTGATAAAATTGTTGCAGTAACACAGGAAACTAAAGATTTTCTAATACAAACACATAATATAAATTCACAAAAGATTTCACTTATTCCTTTGGGTGTTGATACGGATTTTTTTAAATTTGATAATAAGACAAGATTAAGCGTTAGGAAAAAATTCAAAATAAAAGAAAATGATGTAGCTTTGATTTTTTCAGGCACAATTGTAAGAAGAAAAGGCATCGAGCTTTTATTGGAAGCTTTATCAGAAATAAAAAATGAGAATGTCAAATTACTTATTGTTGGCAGTGGTGATGTAAGTTACATGAAGGAATTAAAAGATTTATCTAGAAGATTTGAAATTCAGAATAAAGTTATATTTGCTGGTTTTGTGAAAAAAGAAGCAGTCAAGAATTATTTTTCTGCAGCCGATATAGGTGTTTGGCCAGGTAATAATTCTGTGAGCATTATGGAGGCAATGGCTTGCAAATTGCCTATTATAATGGTGGATTTGCAGTTAAGCCATTTAGTAAGTTACAACAATGGAATTAAATTCCCTCAAAACAATAAAGAAAAATTAAAAGATGCACTTAACAAAATTATTAATGATAAAAAATTAAGATTGAATATGGCAAATAACTCTTTAAATGTAATTAAAAAATATTATAGTTACGACTCAATTGCTAAGCAATTTTTGAACTTAGCTAGATAAAGAAATTCTGTTTATAACACTAACAATATTCTTGCTTGCATTTCCATTACCATATTTTTCAGTTTGCTTTCCTTTTGGATTAAAATTCTTTATGGCTTTCAATATTTTGGATTTGTTAGCTCCTGTAAGAATGTTCCAGCCATCGTTCACAGTTTCGATCCATTCAGTTGTATCTCTTAGAGTAATGCAAGGTACTTTGAAGAAATATGACTCTTTTTGCATGCCGCCTGAATCAGTTAAAATTTTTTTAGTATTCTTCTCAAGAATAAGCATATCTATATAACCTAGAGGTTTTATAGTTATCACTTTTGAATTTTTTAATTTTTTGTCTAAACTATAATTTCTAATAAATTTTTCAGTTCTTGGATGAACTGGAAAAACAATTTTTTCTTTTGAATCAATAAAAGCATTAATGATATTAAACAAATTTTCTTTGTTATCCGTATTGCTTGCTCTGTGAACAGTAGCAACAATATAGTTCTTAGTCTTTAGATTTAATTTTTTCAAAATATTTGATTTTCTGTCAGCAATTGTTATATTTTGCTTAATAGTATCAATCATCACATCTCCAACATTAAAAACATTTTTTGTGATTCCTTCTTTTCTCAAGTTTTGAAGAGCAGTATTTGTCGAGCAAAATAGAATATCAGAAATATGATCTGTTACAACTCTATTAATTTCTTCTGGCATTTTTCTGTCGTAACTTCTCATTCCAGATTCTATGTGTGCTAACTTAATGTTTAATTTTGAAGCCGATAATGCGCCTGCAACTGTTGTGTTTGTATCGCCAGAAACAATTGCCAAATCAGGTTTTTCTTTTAACATCACTTTTTCCAGCTTGGTCATCATTTCTGATGTTTGCTTTCCATGCGATCCAGAACCAACTCCCAAATTATAATCTGGTTCAGGAATATTTAATCCATCAAAAAAGACTTTTGACATCTCGTAATCATAATGTTGTCCAGTATGTATAATTATTTCTTTATGTCTTTTCCTCAATTCTTTTACAAGTGGAGCTTCTTTAATAAATTCAGGACGAGCACCAATTATAGAAGCAATTTTCATTTTAACCTAAAACATTTTTTATATCTATGACTTTGTTTTTCATTTTTTGCAATTTATTTTTATATTGCAAGTTTTTGTTCATTAAAATTATAACATTCATTTTATTAAAATCTTTTAAATATTTTATATTGAACTCTTTTTCTATCTCTTCTTTTGAAAATAAAGGATCTAAGCCATAAACATCGTAGCCTTTTTTCTTAAGTAAATATATTAAATCAATTGCTCTGCTGAACGCTTTCTCCTTCACACCTTCTCTATAACTTAATCCAATAACCCCAACTTTTTTGCCGCCAATCTTTTCAATTTTCTTCAAATAATGGAAAATCATGTTATCATTTAACCTTCTTGCTGAGTTTATCAAAGGCACATAAACCTCATTTATCAAAAACCAAGGATAGACTGGAATGCAATGCCCCCCCACATTTCCAGGCTCTAAAATATTGCTATATTGGTGCTTTGCAGCTTCTCTCATTTCCCAAAAATTGATGCTGTAATGCTCTGAAACTTTGTATAGCTCGTTTGCAAGTGCTATATTAACATCTCTATAAACGCCTTCAGCAATTTTTGCAAGCTCTGCAGTTCTGGAATTACTTACTTTGATTGGCTTTGCAAACTTTTTGTAAATATCAAATGCTTTGTCAGTGCTTATTTTGTTTATTCCACTAATTAATTTTGGAAATTCTTTAAAGCGAGAAATTGAATAACCTGTCATAATTCTTTCTGGGCTGTATGCTAAATAAAAATCCTTGCCAGCTTTTAGTCTTGAATTCTTTTCTAGGACATCTTTAACTATTGTTTCTGTTGTATAGACTGGCAATGTGGTTTCCAAAACAACAACATCCTCTTTCTTCAGGCCTTTTGCAACATTTTCCAAAGCTTTTTTTATAGCGGAAAAATCCGGTCTTTTGTTTTTATCTATAAAAAGCGGAACTATTATAATATGGACCTTGCTTTGTTTTGCAGCTTTTACAGAATCATCAATAGCTTTTAGTTTTTTACCACCATACTTTTTTATCAATTCGCTTAAGCCAGGCTCTTCCTTAATAGGATTTATGCCTTTATTTATCAGATTGATTTTGTTTTTATCAATATCCACACCTATGACATCAAAACCAGCATCGGCTATTACTGCAGCTAAAGGCAATCCTGCTTTTCCTAATCCAATAACACTAATTTTCATAATTCCACAACTTTATTTCTTTTTGATGATTCTATAAATTTTTGAGCAATATACAAAGCATCTAAACCATCTCTGCCACCTACTGGAATTCTTTTATTTTTTATAATACTGTCCATAAATGCCTCTAATTCATTTCTCAAAGGTTCTTTATTTTTTATTTTTATCTTCATCATTTTTCCAGCTATTACATTCATAAAATTATTATTGTAATCAATATTTTTTCTTGCAAATTCATTCTCATAAAAATTAAGTTCTTGAGTTAAGTAATTTGCTACAAACATTCCTTTTTCTCCGGTTATTGTTATTTCCCTGACTTTTTTTGGAGTAAGCCAATTTGCATTTATGACACCTAATACATTATTCTTGAACCTAATTGTCCCGATTACTAAATCCTCATGAGAAGAATGAATTCTTTGCGCTGTCTCAGCATAAATTCTTTTAATCTTTGAGTCAATGATGTATTTCAATACATCAATTTCATGAATCGCCAAATCAACTATGACACCAACATCAACAATTCTTTGCGGGAATGGGCTTTGCCTTACACAATTAACCTTATATATTTTACCAAGTTCATTTTTTTCTATTCTTTTTTTCAATTCAATGACAACAGGATTAAATCTTTCTATATGCCCAATCATTAATTTTACTCTATTCTTTCCAGCTTCGTTTATTATTTCTTGCGCCTCTTTTATGTTAGCTGCGATAGGCTTCTCTACAAGAACATTGATTTTATTTTTTAAAACATCAATTGCAACTTTTTTATGCAATTTTGTAGGAACACAGATTGAAATAGCATTTATTTTTTCTTTTTTGAGCATATCTTTGTAGTTTTTGTAATATTTTATTCTGTATTTATCGACAATTTTGTTTCCTATTTCCTTATTGACATCAGATATTGCAATTAATTTTACATTATTCAAACTAGAATAAACTCTTGCATGGCTTTTGCCCATAGCACCAACTCCTATGACAGCAACATTGAGTTTATACATTTTATTCAAGTTCTTTAAAAGCATTAATAATATAGTTTAATTGTTGTTTTGTTAAATTAGGATGAATTGGCAAAGAAATAACTTGCTTGCTTAATTTTTCAGCAATTAGAAAATCACCCTTTTTATAGCCAAATTCTTTAATGTGACTACATAAATGTAATGGTTGTGGATAATAAACACTACAAGCAATCCCTTTTTTGTTTAGATATTTTATTAGGTCATCTCTTTTTAATTTAAAATTATCTTCTATTTTTATAGTATACTGATGAAAAACATGTTTGTGTCCTTTTTTAACAATTGGAACTCTTACACCAGTAATCTTTCTTAATCCTTTGCTTAGATATTCTGCATTCTGCACTCTTTTTTTTGTTATTATGTCAATTTTTTTTAACTGTGCTAAAAGTATTGCTGCACTTATGTCAGTCATTCTGTAGTTATACCCTATGTTAACGTAATCGTAAGTATTCATTTTAGATCTTCCATGCTGCCTAAATAGCTTAGCGTATTCTGCATATTCTTTGTTATTTGTTGTTATTGCTCCACCCTCTCCACATGTAATATTCTTCGTGGCATAAAAAGAAAATGCACCTATATTACCAAAACTTCCTGCTTTTTTATTTTTATATTCTGCATTTATAGCTTGGCAGGCATCCTCAATCACAATTATTTTATTTTTTTTTGCAATTTCATTAATTTCATCATAATCACAAAGATGCCCGAATAAATCAACTGTAACTATTGCTTTTGTCCTTTTTGTAATTTTATTTTTTATTTCTGATGGATTAATATTAAATGTATCTTCATCAATATCAGCAAAAACTGGCTTTGCTTTTTGCATTAAAATCGTATTTGCAGTTGCAATAAAAGTGAATGGGGTTGTTATTACTTCATCTCTTTCTTTGATTTTCGCCATATTCAAAGTAGTATGTAATGCAGCTGTTCCGCTGTTAACTGCTATAGCAAATTTTGTTCCACAGAATTTGGCAAATTCTGTTTCAAGCTCATTAACTTTAGGTCCTTGTGCAATTATTCCAGATTTTAGTACATTGGCAACAGCCTTTACTTCTTCATTGCTTAGAAATGGCTTAGCTATAGGTATCATTTTATAATTATTTTTTTGTTATTATCTTTTCTTTACACTTTGAGCAATACAATAGCAATTTAGAACCTCTTTCTTCAATTTTTGTGATTTTAGTACCACATTTACAAGCATAACCAACTAACTTAGCTGGGTTACCATAGACTAATCCGTAATCTGGCACGTCTTTGGTAACAATAGAGCCGGCACCGACCATCGCAAATTTTCCAATTTTTAAACCAGGAAGAATTATAGAACCAGCACCAATAGAAGCACCATATTTAATAATATTTTTTTCTGCTTTCCAATCTTTACCTGTTTTAAGTTTTCCTTTTGTGTCTATAGCTCTTGGGTTTTTATCATTTGTGATTATAACATGAGGTCCTATAAAAACTCCATCTTCAATAATAGTCATATAGTATATTGAGCAATTGTTTTGTATTTTAACATTATTGCCTATTTTGACATGATGATCGATATAGCAGTTCTTTCCAATTATACAATTATTTCCTATTTTAGCATGCTCTCTAATCTGGGTAAAATACCATATTTTAGTATTCTTACCTATACGTGCATCTTTAGATACAATCAAGGTATTGTATATTCCCATTAAAGAAATATAACTTAATTTGTTTTAAAAAGTTTTGGATTTTAACTGAACAGAATATAGTAAATACTCAATTAATTACCTCTTTATCTCAGAAAATTTTTTTATATCATAATCAACCATAATCTTCACAAGCTCTTCAAAAGTGGTTTTTGGGCTCCAATTCAACTTTTGCTTAGCTTTTGATGCGTCTCCAATTAGTTCGTCTACTTCTGCAGGTCTGAAATATTTTGGGTCAATTTCAACTAAGGTTTTTCCTGTTTTTTTGTCAATGCATTTTTCATCCATTCCTTTTCCCTTCCAAATAACCTCAATGCCCACCAACTTAAATGCCATATCTACAAATTCTCTTACACTATGTGATTTGCCTGTCGCTATGACAAAATCTTCCGGCTCTTTTTGCTGCAACATAAGCCACATAGGCTCAACGTATTCTTTTGCATATCCCCAGTCACGCTTTGCATTTAGATTACCAAGTACCAGATTAGTGTCTAAGCCTAATTTTATTTTAACTACTTGTTGAGTAATTTTCTTTGATACAAAATTCTCTCCTCGTCTTTCAGATTCATGGTTGAAAAGTATGCCATTACATGCAAACAAACCATAAGCTTCCCTATAATTTACAGTTATCCAATATGCATAAAGCTTAGCTATTGCATATGGACTTCTTGGATGAAAAGGTGTTTTTTCATTTTGTGGAGTTTCTTGCGCTAGTCCGTAAAGCTCACTTGTTGAGGCATTGTAAAATTTTACTTTTTTGAGCATTCCAAGTATTTTTATTGCTTCTAATAATCTTAAAGTACCTACAGCATCGGCGTTTGCAGTATACTCAGGAACATCAAAAGATACATGAACATGGCTTTGTGCGGCAAGATTATAGATTTCATCAGGTTTTGTCAATTGAAGAATTCTTAAAATGGAACTTGAATCAGTCATATCACCGTAATGCAATAGTAGCCTGCTTCTCTCTTCATGGGCATAATCATAAATGCCTTTGAGCCTTTCCCTATTAAAGGAGCTGGAGCGCCTTACTATACCATGCACCATATACCCTTTTTTAATCAAGAATTCAGCTAAGTAAGAGCCATCCTGTCCTGTCACTCCTGTAATCAAGGCTGTTTTTGGCATTTTTTCATTGTTCTAGGCAAGGATACTCTCACAGGCTTTAGCCTGTAGAGGAATT
>CAZUWB010000034.1:0-6080 GCA_964623945.1 uncultured Methanosarcinales archaeon
TTCTAGAAAATATATACTCTACTATTACTTCCCGCAACCTTTTTAAACAATATATCATAACTTAGAGTAATGCCAAAGAACAAGTTACAGGAATTTCTTGCTAAGAATAAGGAATTGAAAGATCACAAGGCTGCTACTGAGCTGCAACATAAAAAGGGCAAACTCACAGCTCGAGAGCGTTTAAAGTACCTGCTAGATGCAGGTTCTTTCACAGAGCTTGATGCTTTTGCAGAACTCCTAAATAAAGATCTGGAAGCCAAAAAAAGGGCTGGTGACGGTGTTATTACTGTATATGGTACAATAAACAAAAGGCCTGTTTATGTTTATGCTCAGGATTTCTCTTTCATGGGCGGCTCTATGGGGGAGATGCACAACAAAAAGATAGCCAACATAATGGAACTTGCTTTAAAGACTGGCTGTCCATGCATAGGTTTGCTCGATTCGGGTGGAGCAAGAATACAGGAAGGAGTTTCTGCTTTGGATAGTGGAGGTAAGATATTCCAGCTTAATACATTATCATCTGGAATTATTCCTCAAATATCTGCGATATTAGGTCCTTGCGCTGGCATTGCTGTTTATTCTCCTGCTTTAACTGACTTTATTTTTATGGTTAAGAAAACTAGCTACATGTTTATCACCGGTCCTGATGTCATTAAGACAGTTACTGGCGAGACAATAGATTTTGAAGGGCTAGGTGGTGCTTCTTCCCATAACGAAAAGAGCGGTGTAGCGCATTTTATTGCAGACAATGAAAAACAATGCTTGGATATGATTAAGGCTTTATCGAGCTATCTGCCACAAAACAACCTTGAAAATCCTCCTTACTATGCTGCTGACAGCCCAACAAGAGATACTAAGAAGCTTGAAAATATTGTTCCAGAAGATCCCAAAAAGACTTATGATATCAAAGATGTTATCTTGGAGATTTTTGACAGGAAATCTTTTTTTGAAGTGCAAGCAAATTTTGCTGGCAATGTTATTGTAGGGTTTGCAAGGCTAAATGGTAATGTTGTTGGCATAATTGCTAATCAACCAAAAGTGCTAGCTGGTTGTTTAGACATTAATTCTTCTGATAAGATTTCAAGGTTTGTGAGATTTTGTGATAGTTTCAACATACCATTAATCAACCTTGTAGATGTAACTGGTTATTTGCCTGGAACAAACCAAGAACATAATGGCATAATAAGGCATGGTGCAAAAGTTCTTTATGCTTATTCTGAAGCTACTGTTCCAAAAATATCTCTTGTGTTAAGAAAAGCTTATGGTGGTGCTTACATTGCATTAGTTTCAAGAGATATGGGTTTTGACAAGGTTATAGCATGGCCAATCGCAGAAATCGCTGTCATGGGCGCTGAGCAGGCTGTCAATATTATAAACAGGGATGACTTAAGCAAAAATCCTAAAATTAAATCTGAACTTGTTGAGCAATATGCAGAGAAATTTCTTAATCCATATGTTGCAGCAAAGCTTGGTAAAGTTGATATGATAATTGAGCCTAAAGACACAAGAATTGCTTTGATTAAGTGCCTTGATATGCTAATTTCTAAAAGAGAGAAAAGACCTGCTAAAAAGCATGGTAACATGCCTTTATAGAGATGGAAGAGCTTGTTGTTAAGGTTGATGGCAAGGAATACAAGGTTTTTGTAGAGGAAACTGAAGAAGGAAAAATTTTAGTTCATTGCGGCTCAGATGTATACGAAGTTGAAACTAAAAAAGATGCAGAGCCATCAGCCATTGAGAGGCTGCAAAAAAAACAAACTATAGAAGAGGGCAAATTAGAAATATCAGCTCCTTTGCCCGGTGTTATTTATGATGTTAAAGTAAAGCAAGGCTCTAATGTAAAGCAAGGCCAAAGCCTATTTATTTTAATGGCAATGAAAATGGAAAATGATATTACAGCGCCAAGAGATGGTGTTTTAAAGGAGATTAAGGTAAAGAAAAATGATAATGTAAATAAAGGGGACGTATTGGCATTAATTGAGTGATTAATTGATTTTAAATTGTAGATGATGTAAAATGCGTTGAGAGATGATTAAAAATTATCTGTGGTGAGTTAATGGAAAAAGACAAACTTAAAGGAATGGTGTTTGCTGCATTATTTGCAGCACTTACAGGAGCTGTTGCGTGGTTTAAAATACCATTGCCATTTACTCCTGTTCCTATAACATTGCAAACTTTAATGGTACTTCTAAGCGGAGCAATGCTAGGCGCTTATTATGGAGCATTGTCAATGATAGTTTATTTAACTGTAGGTGCTATTGGTTTGCCTGTTTTTGCAGGAGGAAGCTCGGGAGTTGGGGCTTTGCTTGGACCAACAGGAGGTTATTTATTCAGCTATCCAGTCGCATCTTTTGTAATCGGAAAAATTCTTGAAAAAAAGAGGTTAAACGCATTTCTGAAATATTTTTCATTTGGAATAATAATGATTTTTGTGATTATTGTAGCGATTGATTCAATTTTGAAAATAGGAATAATGAAATTATGGGATAATGAATCTAAAGGTTATGTGTCAATGGTTTCGCTTTTAAGTGAACAACAGAGAATGTTCCTAATTTGGATTAGTGTTGCGATAATAATTGTATTATTATTTTTAATTACCTATTTTAAAAGGTCAAAATCTTTTAATCTTGATACAATTCTTGCAATGTTTGCGGGTACTCTAATAATCTATGTGATGGGCTCTATACAGGGAAAATTAAATACAGGCTTGCCATGGAATGCCATATTTGTTGGGTGGGTTTTGCCGTTTATAATAGGCGATACAATAAAATTACTCTTAGCGGCCTATATTGCAAAAAGTGTGGATATAGATAAATACATGAAATGAATTCCACCAAATTAATTCTATTAGATGTTTTTTCTTACAGTTGCATGAATTGCCTTCGTTCCTTAAAATTCATTAAAAAAATAGATAAAAAATATAAAAAATTTGGGCTAAAAACTACTCTAGTGCATCCGCCTGAATGGGAATTTGAAAAAGACAGTAAAAATGTTTTTTATGCGTTAAAAAAACTCGGTATAAAGTTTCCGGTGATTATTGATAAAAACAAACAGCTAATTAAAAAACTAAAAGTTAATTTCTGGCCGACACAGATTTTGATTAAAGACAAAAAAATCATATATAAGCATATTGGAGAAGGCAACTATAAAAAATTAGAAGATAAAATTATAAAATCTTTAAAGATAAAATCAAAAAAAGTTTTTAACAAAGAGCCAACTTATAGAAAATATTCCATTTTGTATTTAGGTAAAAGAAAAGGTGGTAGAATAATAAGACTAAAGAATAGATTAAGGTTGGGTATTGTATATACAACAGGAAAATGGAAGCAAAAAGACGAATATCTAAAATCTATCGAAGATAAATCATATTTAACGGCATTGACAAATGGAAAAATTATAAATTTAGTAGCAAAATCTATTAATAAAAAGCCGATTAATATCGGAATAAAATCAAATGACAAATTTGTTAAAAAAATTGCAATAAATAGACCGCAATTATATAAAATTTTAAAATTAAGAGTAAATAAGAAAAGCAAATTAACTCTAATGGCAGATAAAAATTTGGCAGTTTATTCCTTTTCATTCCAATGAAAAAATTAAAATTTTTTCAAGTATAAAAATATTACATACTTTTATACAATGATACAGGCAAAAAATCTTTATTTTAAATATGAAGATGAATTTATATTAAAAAATATAAATTTGGAGATAAAAGAAGGTAGTTTCACTTCTATTATTGGCTCAAATGGCTCTGGAAAAACAACTTTAGCAAAGCATTTTAATGCCCTTTTAATTCCTGCAAAAGGCAATGTTATTGTTGATGGCTTAGATACAAAAAAAGACGAGTTCAATGCCAGAAAAAAGGTTGGTTTTGTATTTCAGAATTTTGAAGACCAATTGATTTATTCAATTGTGGAAGAAGACATTGCTTTTGGGCTTGAGAATCTGGAATTAAAAAATGATGAAATAAGCAAAAGGGTTGATAATATATTAAGCAGACTAAACATTGAAAATCTCGCAAAAAATAATGTCAACATGCTGTCTTATGGCCAAAAACAGTTAGTTGCTTTAGCCGGTGTTCTTGCCATGAAACCAAAATACATAGTCTTTGACGAGCCGACTGCAACGCTTGATGCAAAAAATAAACAGAATATTATGGACATAATAAAAAAATTGAATAAAAAAGACAAAATTACAGTTATATTGATTACAAACATTCTCGATGATTTGCAATATGCTGACAATGTTTTAGTGCTAAAAAAGGGTAATATTATTTTTGATGGGAAAAGACCTAAATTAAATAAAAAAATATTAAAAGACGCTGGTTTGAATGCTTAACAGATTATCTTTCGGCCAATATGAATTTAAAGATTCCATAATGCATAAGCTTGATCCAAGAGTTAAAATAATTAATGTTATTTTTCTGAGTATTTTAGTTTTTGCCGTTAAGGATTTTTTAGAGATGTTGGTTTTTTCTTTTTTTGTTATAATATTAATAATCTTCTCTGGATTACACATTAAAATTCTAATTAAAAATTTAAGACCTTTCTATTTTATTTTCATTTTTATATTCCTTATGTATGTCTTATTTTCTAGAAATAATTTAGGACAAGGCAGTGTTGCAATATGGCGTTTTCTAATTCTGATAATAATCTCTTTTTTGTTAACATTTACAACTCCAATATCCAGAATTATTGCAGCAATAGAAAGATTGACAAGCCCTTTAAAGATTCTGAATATCAAACCCAGAAATATAGCAATTATGATTTCCATGACAATAAGATTCATTCCTGTGATGTTTATTGACTTGGAAAGGCTAAAAGAATCTATGCTTGCTAGATTAGCAAATTTTAGAAAACTTAAGTTTATAAAAATAATGATGCTTTCTCTGCTTGAAAGGCTATTCAAATCCGCATCGACTTTAAGCGATGCTATGCAAGCCAGACTCTATAATGAAGATGTAGAAAGCAATAAAAAACTTAAGATGGATAAATATGATTATATTTCTTTGATTATTGTTTTAATATTTATTTTGACTATTTACTAGAATTTTTTTGACCAAACAATATACCGGCTAGCACATTCAAAGCCCAAGCTTGAAACCAATTAATTTCGTAAATTTTTCCAAAAACAAAGTTCCATAACAATTTAACAGGGAACGCCAGAATTAAACCAACCAAAACACTCAAAATAATAACTATTAGAATTGCATAACTCATATCAATCAATTTCCTCAATATAGGTATATCCTTCAAAATTGCCATTATATACAGGTAAGGTATATCATTTTTAAATATTGTGGAAATAGATAGAGACTAGTATCTTACTCTAATATCCCCTTCTATTATCTTCATTACCTTATTATTTTTTATTTTTAATAATAGATTACAATTTTCATCTACGCCTATGGCTTTTCCTTTTAGTTTTTTTGTCTTTGTTATTACAGTTACGTTCTTATTTATTGTATCGCAAAATCTTTTCCAGATTTTTGAGATATTATTTAATTTGTTTTTTCCATAATAATTTGTATAAAGTTTGGTAAATTCCTCAATGACCGTTTTTCTTAATTTCTTAATATCAATTGTTTTTCTTTTTATAATTTTTAATGAAGTTGCTATGCCCTTTATTTCATTAGGAAACCTAGTTTGATTTACGTTAACACCAATGCCTATAACTACATGATTATCTTTGCCAAAAACCACTTCTGTCAAAATGCCGCACAATTTTTTCCCATTATAATTCACATCATTAGGCCATTTTATGTTTGTATTTAAATTTGCAATTTTTTTAATGGATTTAACAACTGCTATTGCGGCAGCAAAAGTTAAATAAGACAAGTTTTCAACATTATTTGGTTTTAATAAGATAGATATCCACAAGCCATCCTTATCAGAATACCATTTTCTTTTAAAACGGCCTATTCCTCTGGTTTGAAAATCAGCAACAATCACTAAATCACTTAATCCCTTTTTAGCAAATTCTTTAGCTTTGTCTTGCGTTGATGTTAAGGATTTAAAGTGAAGTATTTTGTATTGCATTTTATAAGGTTAAAAGAAAAATTATGTGCCGAATCCTGCTCT